>JACQDU010000019.1 GCA_016200955.1 bacterium | reverse complement strand
CGCTCGCGATCCCGCGCGTCATCCTCCCGGCGACGCTCGCGTGGCTCCTGCTGGCGTACTATCGCGCGAGCGCCGGGCCTCCCGCGCTCGCGGTCCTCGGCGGATTCCTCGGCTTCTTCCTCCTCGGTTTCCTCCTCGAGCGAGCGCGCGCCGTGCGCGTGCTGGGAGTGCGGAAGAGGAGAGTCATCCTCTCTTTCAAGAACCGCGCGGGCGCTCGCGCCTTCCTCGATGCGAACGGGCTCGCGCAGGCGGCGGTGCACGAGAGCCTCGCGGACGCGATCTCGGACGCGACCTGAGACGGCTCAGGCGAGCGAGACCTCGTCGCCTCCCACGAGCACTCTCTCGACGGAGAGATCGTCTCCCAGCAAGACGGCATCGCCGCGAGCGCCCGGCTCGAAGCGGCCGAGGTCGCTCTTCCCCAGGTAATCCGCGGGGTTCCGGGAGAGAAGCTCGCTCGCGCGCTCGAGGGAGACGCCGTTCGCGACCGCGTTCCCGAGAGCGCGGTCGAGCGTGAGCACGCTCCCGGCGAGCGTGCCGTCGGCGAGAGCGGCGCGGCCCGCTTGCACGAAGACTCGCTGGCCGCCGAGCTCGCTCTCGCCGTCTCCCTTGCCCGTCGCGCGGATCGCGTCCGTCACGAGCACGACTCTCCCGCGCGCCGCGCGCAGCGTGAGCTCGAGGACGGCGGGATGGACGTGGTGGAGGTCGAGGATCAGCTCGAGGAAAGCGTCCTTCTCCTCGAGCGCGGCGACCGCGAGCCCCGGCGAGCGGTGGTTCGCGCCGGACATCGCGTTCCAGAGGTGCGTCGCTCCTCGCGCGCCGCGAGCGTAGGCGGCGCGAGCCGTCGCGTGGTCGGCGTCCGAGTGACCGAGGCTCGCTCGCACGCCGCGGCGGACGAGCTCGTCCACCAGCTCGAGCGCCCCCGCGAGCTCGGGGGCGAGCGTCGCGATCGCGACGGGGCCCGAGTCGAGGAGGCGCGCGAGGAGCTCGCGGTCGGGCGCTCGCGCGCGCGAGGGCTGCGCTCCGAGGCGGCGCTCCGAGATGAACGGACCCTCGAGGTGAGCTCCCAGGATCCTCGCTCGGCCGCGATGGTCGCTGCTCGCCGCGAGACCGATGCCGCGGAGGGCTCGCTCGAGCTCGCCGGGCTCGGAGGTGATCGTCGTCGGGCAAAGAGACGTCGTGCCTCTCCTCGCGTGGAAGCGGGCGAGCCCGAGGGCGCCCGCCTCGCCGTCCATGGTGTCGTGGCCGCCGCCTCCGTGGACGTGGACGTCCACGAAGCCCGGGAGGACGAAGCCCGCGCGCGCGGCCTTGCCCTCGCGGAAGGAGCGCACGAGGCCGTCTTCCACGAGGAGCGCTCCCTCGCGGAGCTTGCCGTCCGGGCAGAGGACCCGTCCCTCGAGCTTCACCACGTCTCCGTCACCTTCGCGAGCCCGGAGGGAGCGTCGGGATCGAGCCCGCGCGCGCGGGCCGTCGCGACGGCGAGGCGCTGGAGCACGATCGCCTGGGCGATCGGCGCGAGCTCTCCCGGGAGCGCCGTGCCTTGCGAAATGGCAAGAGCCCCGATCGACTTGGCTTCATCGGAAGAAGCTCCGAGGAGGATCACACGGGCGTTGTGCAGGACCGACAGGTTTGCCGCTGCCTCGAGGCTGAGGGCGCGCAGGCCGCCTCGCTCGAGCGGCTTCGTGACGATCGCGGTGTCGCGCGGGACCGCATCCCACTGCGGGCAAGCCAGGACGACCATGGGCAGCCCGGCGCCGACGCTCGCGACCGGACCGTGCATGAACTCGGCCGCGCTCACTCCCTCCGCATGGATCCGTGCGATCTCCTTGAGCTTGAGTGCTCCCTCGAGCGCGACCGCGAGCCCGAAGCCGCGCCCGAGGACGAAGGCGACGGGCGAGCTCGCCAAGATCGCCGCCGCTCGCTCGACGCCGACCTCGAGAGCGCGAGCCGCCGCCTCGGGCACACGCTCGAGCTGGGAGCGGAGCGCCGCGTTCTTGGTCCAGGCAGCGACGAGCGCCGCGAGCGCAGCGAGAGACGCCGTGAAGGTCTTGGTCGCGGCGATCGCGCGCTCCTCGCCGCACTCGAGCGCGATCACGTGCTCAGCCGCTCGTGCGAGCGGCGAGTCCGCGTCGTTCGTCACGGCGAGCGCCAGCGCTCCTCCCCGTCGAAGCGACTCGAGCGTGTGGACGACGTCCGGAGACTTCCCCGATTGGCTCACGCCGAGAGCGATCTGCTCGCGCGCCTCGATCGGCGAGGAGCGATAGTGCGTCGCGATCGAAGGTGGGACGGACGCCACCGGCACGCCGGCGTGCGCGAGGGCGAGGTAAGAGAAGAAGGTGGCCGCGTGATCCGAGCTCCCGCGAGCGACCGTGAGGACCCCGCGGGGGCGAGAGCCCACGATCCTCTCCGCGAGCCCTTCCCACGCCGGCCGTCGGATGACTCGCTCCAGGATCGCGGGCTGCTCCGCGATCTCGCGATCGACCACGCTCGCTCTCTCGGCTCGCACGACGCCATCTTCCTTGGACAGGGCGGAAAGAAAAAGGAAAACGCGAAGACGCAAAGACGCGAAGACGCGAAGGGCCTCTTCGCGTCTTTGCTCCTTTGCGCCTCTGTGTTCCCGGTTCGCGAGCCCGCGCGGACATTGGAAAGTCCACCTGCCATGGAAGCCGCGCGCGGGAAGCTTTAGCATCGGTCTCGCATGGGAGACGACCTCGTCGTCGAGACGCGGGGGCTCACGAAGCGCTACGGGGAGAGAGACGCCGTGCTCGACCTCGACCTCGGCGTGAGGAAGGGCGAGGTCATGGGCTTCCTCGGCCAGAACGGCGCGGGGAAGACGACGACCCTCCGCATGCTCGTCGGGCTGATCCGGCCGACGCGCGGCGAGGTGAGGCTCTTCGGCCGGCAGCTCCACGAGGACCGCCTCGGGCTCCTCGCGCGCACGGGAGCGCTCATCGAGGGG
>JACQDU010000571.1 GCA_016200955.1 bacterium | reverse complement strand
GAGAGATCGTCTACGCCCTCCTCACGGGTGCGCGCGCGGCGAGCGACCCGGTCCCTCCCCGCGCGTTCGTCCTCGAGGTCCCCGAGAGCCTCGAGCGTCTCGTGCTCGAGCTGCTCTCGGGAAGGATCGCGAGCGCCGCCCAGGCCGCGCTCCTCCTCGACGGAGCGCTCGACCCCGGGCGCGAGTGATGCGATCTCGCCGTGCGCGGGCCGCCTGGCGCCGGCTCACGCTTCTCCCAGGTAAGCCTCGATCACGCGCGGGTCGGTCAGGAGCTGCCGGGAGGGCCCCTCGGCGACGACTCTCCCGATCTCGAGCACGTAGCCGCGAGAGGCCGTGTCGAGCGCGAGCCGGGCGTTCTGCTCCACGAGGAGGACGGTCGTGCCCTCCTTGGCGTTGAGCTCTCGAACGACGCTGAAGATCGTCTGCGTCACGAGGGGCGCGAGCCCGAGCGAGGGCTCGTCGAGGAGGAGGAGCCGCGGGCGCGCGAGGACGGCTCGCCCGATCGCGAGCATCTGCTGCTCTCCGCCCGAGAGCGTTCCGCCGAGCTGCCTCTTCCGCTCGCCGAGCACGGGGAAGAGGGAGAAGACCTTCTCGATGTCCTGCGCGATCCCCGGATTGTCGTGCCTCTGGAAGGCTCCCATGCGCAGGTTCTCGAGGACCGTGAGGCTCTTGAAGATCCTCCGCCCCTCGGGCACGTGAGCGATCCCGAGGCTCGTGACCTCGTGCGAGCGGAGGCCCGCGAGTGACTTCCCCTCGAACGAGATCGTGCCCGAGCGCACGTGCACGATCCCGGAGACGGCGAGGAGCGTCGTCGACTTCCCCGCGCCGTTCGCTCCTATGAGCGTCACGATCTCGCCGCGCTCGACGTTGAGCTGGACGCCCCGGAGCACCTCGATCTGGCCGTAGCCGGCGTGCACGGAATCAAGGCGGAGCAAGGGGCTCCTCCTTCCTCGGCTCCTCCGGCCTCTCGTGCTCCTTCCCGAGATAGGCCTCGATCACCTTCGGGTTCGCCTTGACCTCCGCGGGCGTGCCCTCGGCGAGCTTCGCGCCGCGCTCGAGGACGTAGATCCGGTCCGAGATCCCCATGACGACCTTCATGTGGTGCTCGATGAGGACGATCGTGAGGCCGCCTTCCCGGAGAGATCCGATGAGGCGCACGAGCTCCTGCGACTCGACGGGGTTCATGCCGGCCGCGGGCTCGTCGAGCAGGAGAACGAGCGGCTCGCTCGCGAGAGCGCGCGCGATCTCGAGCCGGCGCTGTGCGCCGTAGGGGAGGTTCCTCGCCCAGCGGTCGGCGTCCTTCTCGAGCCCGACCCTCGCGAGGAGCTTCCGCGCGAGCTCGCGCGAGGCGGCCTCCTCGCGGCGGTGGCGCGGCGAGGAGAGGATCGCGTCGAGGACGCCCGCTCGCGTGCGCGTGTGGCGGCCGACGAGGACGTTCTCGATCGCCGTCATCTCGGCGAAGAGGCGGATGTTCTGGAAGGTCCGGGCGACTCCCCTCCTGCAGATCTTGAAGGGAGGGAGGCCGGTCACGTCCTCGCCCAGGAAGTGGACGCTGCCCGAGGAGGGCCCGTAGACGTTCGTGAGGCAGTTGAAGAAGGTCGTCTTCCCCGCTCCGTTCGGCCCGATCACGGAGACGACCTCTCCCTCGTCCACGCGGAAGTCGACCGCCGAGAGGGCGCGGAGGCCGCCGAACTGCTTCGAGAGGGCCTTCGCCTCGAGGAGAGTCTTCTTGCCGCTCACGGGGCCGCTCCCTGCGAGAGCGCGGGGGCGGCCGCGGGCGGCGGCGCGCTCGCTTCCTCTCCCTTGAGCTCCTGCGCGAGCTGGGCGCTCCCGAGGAGGCCCTGGGGGCGGAAGACCATGAGGAGGATCATGATCGCGCCGAGGACGAGGTTCTTGTAGTCGGTGTACTCGCTGAACTTGTCCTGGAGCACCCACTTCAAGGTGTAGAGAAGGACGGCTCCGAGGATCGCTCCCCCGATCCTCCCCATGCCGCCGAGCACGACCATGGAGAGGATCAGGATGCTCTCGTCGAACTCGAAGCTCTTCGGGCTCACGAAGCCGACCTGCCCCGCGTAGGCGACGCCCGCGAGCCCGGCCCAGATCGCGGAGAGGACGAAGGCGAGGAGCTTGTAGTAGCGCGAGGCGATCCCCATGCAGTTCGCGGCGAGCTCGTCCTCGCGGATCGCGAGCCACGCTCTCCCGACGCGCGAACGCTGGATCCGGGCGGTCGTCGAGATGCAGAGCGCGAGGAGGATGCTCGTCCCTACGAGGACCGAGAGCTGCCGGTCGAGGGCGTAGGACGAGAGCATGAGCGTCGGCGGCTTCGCCCGATCGGGGATCGAGAGGCCCATCTCGCCGCCCGTCAGGTCCTCGAGGTTCCGGATCACGTAGCGCAGCGTCTCGCCGAAGCCGAGCGTCACGAGCGCGAGGTAGTCCCCGCGGAGCCGGAGCGACGGCAAGCCGACGACGAGCCCGAGCGTCGCGCTCGCGACGATCGCGAGAGGGATGGCGAGGACGAGCCCGTGCTCGCCGCGCTCGGGCTGCGCGATGATCGCGTAGCTGTAGGCGCCGATCTCGTAGAACGCGGCGTAGCCGAGCACGAGCAGGCCCGCTTGCCCGACGGTGATGTTGAGGCCGACGGCGAGCGTCGCGTAGATCGTGATGAAGACGACGACGTTCGTGTAGTTCTGGACCGAGAGCTGGCTTTCCTTGGAGAGGTGCGGCGGCAGGAACGGGAAGAGCACGAGGAGGACGAACGGCAAGGCCACGAGAGCCGCTCTCCTCGGGCGCGTCGCCGCGAGCTTCCGCGCTTCTTGCCTCACCCGATCGCCCGCGCTCGCGATGGCTCCCTTGAACCGGGAGAGGAAGAAGCCCAGGGCGGCGCCCGCTCCCAGGACGAGGAGGATCCAGGGAAGCGCGTGGAGGAGGCCGCTCGCGCGCTCCCAGTTGAAGGCGAGGCGGTCGCGCGTCTCGTCGCCCGCTCGCTCGAGCTTGAGCCAGACGAGCGGCGAGCTGACGAGGAGCACGAGGAGCACGAGCCTCGCCGCGTGGAGCGCGCGATCGCGGATCCCTCTGTCCGCGCTCACGCCCTCTCTCCCACGCGCTCTCCCAGGAGCCCCCGCGGGAGGAACATGAGGCAGGCGAGGAGGACCACGAACGAGACGACGACCTTCCAGTCGGAGCCGCCCGGGTAAGTCGACGTGATGTCCTCGGCGAGGCCCAGCACGAGGCCGCCGAGGACGGCTCCCGGGATGTTCCCGATCCCTCCCAGCACCGCGGAGGTGAAGGCCATCATGCCGGCTATGTATCCCGCCGTGTAGAAGGTCTGGGAGAGCCGGATCGTGATGAGCACTCCCGCGGCGGCCGCGAGGATCGCTCCCGTGACGAAGGTCACGGAGATCACCTTGTCGATGTCGATCCCGAGGAGGCCCGCCATCGTCTTGTCCTGCGCGACCGCCCGCATGGCCGTCCCGAGCTTCGTCTTGTTCACGAAGACGTAGAGCCCGACCATGAGCCCGAACGCCGCCGCGAGCGTCAGTAGATCGAGGAGCGTGAGCTCGACGCTCCCCTCGGGCCACCAGCTCCCGAGAGACGGCGTGCCGATCTTGATCACGGTCACGACGAGCTTGTCGTGGAGCGGGATGGGGAACTGCTTGTAGTCCTTCCCCTGCGCGACCATGACGAAGTGCATGAGGAAGATGCTCATGCCGATCGCGGAGATGAGGGGAGAGAGGACCGGCGCCCCCCGGATCGGACGGTAAGCGATCCTCTCCACGGTGAAGCCGATCGACCCGGAGACGAGCATCGCGAACGCCATCGAGAGCACGAGCACGACCGCCAGCGAGAGCGGCCCTCCCATGCCGCCGAGGCCGAGCGTCGAGAGCGCGGCCACGGCGATGATCCCGGCGTACGAGCCGATCATGTAGATCTCGCCGTGGGCGAAGTTGATCATGCCCAGGATGCCGTAGACCATCGTGTAGCCGAGCGCGATGAGGGCGTAGATCGACCCGCGAACGAGCCCGTTCGCGATCGCCTGCGGCAAGTTCGAGAGGAAGGCCTGGAAGTCCTCGCTCAATGTTGCCTTGGTCTTATTTCGGAGACCAGCAGACCTTGAAGCCCTTCGCGCCCTTCTCGACCTCCCAGACGACGTAGATCGAGGTCTTGAGGTCGCCCTTGTCGTCGAACTCGAGCTTGCCGAGCGCTCCGTCGTGCGCGCGCTTGCGGATCGCCTCGGCGATCTTCTCGCCGTCGGTCGAGCCGGCGGCCTTGATCCCCTCGAGGAGGATGTTCGCGGCGTCGTAGGCGTAGACCGAGTAGGGGCCTTCCTGTCCGAACTTCTTCTTGTAGCTCTCGAGGAAGGCCTTCGCGGTCGGGATCCCGTTCGGGTCGGGGCCGAACGTCACGAAGCACGGCTCGCACTTCGAGCCTGCCTTCGAGAGGAACTCCTCCTCCTTGAGGCCGTCGCCCGAGACCAGGGGCGCCATGAGCCCCACGTCGCGCGCCTGGATCGTGATCGGAGCGCCCTTGTCGTACATGCCCCCGTAGTACCAGAGGTCGGGCTCGGTCTTCTTCACGGCCCCCAGGATCGCCTTGTAGTCCGTCTCCTCCTGGGAGATGCCGTCGAAGCGCGTGATCGTGACCCCGCCCGCCGCCTTGAGCGCGTCGCGGAACTGCTTCGCGAGGCCCTCGCCGTACTGCGTCTTGTCGTGGAGGATCGCGACCTTCTTGGGCTTGAGCTTCTCGAGGACGAACTTCGCGGCGACGCCGCCCTGGTCGTCGTCGCGGCCGCAGACGCGGAAGACGTTCCAGAGCTTCCGGTCCGTGACCTTCGGGTTCGTCGCCGAGGGCGTGATCATGACGAGCTTCGCGTCCTTGTAGATCTCGGACGCGGGGATCGTGCAGCCCGAGTTGAAGTGGCCGATGATGCCCACGACGCCGGCGGCCGCGATCTGGCGCGCGCAGGCGACGGCCTGGCTCTCCTTGGCCTCGTCGTCGCGGGAGATCATCTCGATCTTCTTCCCGAGGACGCCGCCCTTCGCGTTCCACTCGTCGAGCGCGAGCGAGACGGCGTTCTTCACGTCGTCTCCCTGCTTCTTCTGGCCGCCGGTCATGGGGCCGCAGACGGCGATCTTGAGCGTCTCGTCGCCGGCGCTGGCGGGACGCGGGCCGCCCGCGGGCCCGGCGAGGATCGCGGCCGAAGCCGCGCCGATGACGAGCGAGGCGAGCGAGACGCGCGAACGGAAACGAAGCATGTCTGACCTCCGGTCGCTCCCGCGAGGATGGAGCGGGGCGAGACTGTATCAACGCTCTCCGGGCGACTCAAGCCGGGGCGAATCCGGCGCTTCCCTGGAAGAGAAGCCCGCGAGAAGCCCCAAGGCTGTCGTGCGAACCCGTGCCTTTCTTCATGGGAGACCGCTGCTACCCTACGGCCGGCGCGCCTCCGGCAAGACCTCGTCGGGCGCGGGCTCCCGGGGAGCCGCGGCGGGAGCGCCCGGAGGCGGAACGGCGGGAGCCGGCGCTTGCGGGAGCGGCGCGGCTCCTCCCTTCACCTCCGAGAGGAGCTGCGCGAAGCCTTCGCGCGTCCCGAGGGCGACGAGGCGATCGCCGCGCTCGAGGCGAGTCGCGGCGCTCGCGAGCTCTCGCATCTCGTGGCCCGCCTCGTCCCGACGCACGACCGCGAGGACCCAGACTCCGTGCGCCTTCGGCAGCTCGAGCTCCTTGAGCGAGCGGCCCTCGAACGCGGCGCCG
>JACQDU010000570.1 GCA_016200955.1 bacterium | reverse complement strand
GCAGCGCTCGACGAGCTCGAGCATGATCGCCACGGCTGTCGAGGCGCCCGGCGAGGCTCCGAGGAGCGCGGCCATCGAGCCGTCGGCGCTCGTCACGACCTCCGTGCCGAATTTGAGCACGCCGCCGCCTCGCCCGTCGTCCTTGATGATCTGGACGCGCAGGCCCGCGATCTGGAGCTCCCAGTCCTTCGAGCTCGCCGCGGGGTAATACTGCCGGAGGAGCGCGATCCGGCGCTCCGGGGACAGCAAGGCCTGGCCGACGAGGTAGCGCGTGAGGTCCAGGTTGTCGACGCCGGCTCGCACGACCGGCAAGACGTTGTCGATCCCGACCGAGCGGAGGAGGTCGAGGTAAGAGCCCTCCTTCAGGAACTTCGTCGTGAACCCGGCGTAAGGACCGAACAGGAGCTCCTTCCTGCCCTCGATCCAGCGAGTGTCGAGGTGAGGGACCGACATCGGCGGGGCTCCGACCGCGGCCTTGCCGTAGACCTTCGCGTCGTGGCGCTCGATGACGCTCCGGCTCGTGCATCGGAGCCACTGGCCGCTCACCGGGAAGGCTCCGTAGCCCTTGTGCTCCGGGATCCCCGTGCGTTCGAGCAAGGAGAGCGAGTAACCGCCGGCTCCCAGGAAGACGAAGCGCGCTCGCGCGGAGCGGATCGCGTCCCGCGCGAGGTCGCGGACCTCGATCTGCCAGTCGCCGTCGCGGCGGAAGTCGCGGACCTCGTGGCCGAGGTGGACCGTCACGCCGTCTTGCTTCGCGAGCCACGAGATGAGCGCGCGCGTGAGGGCGCCGAAGTTCACGTCGTTCCCGATCCCCATGCGAGTCGCCGCGACCGGCTCCTTCCGGTGCTCGCCCTCCATGACGAGAGGGATCCACGACGCCAGGAGCGCGGGGTCCTCGGTCAATTCCATGCCCTCGAACAAGGGCGAGCGGAGGAGCTCGCGGTGGCGGGCTCTCAGGTAGCCTCGATTCGCCTCGCCCCACACGAAGCTCATGTGGGGGATCTTCCGGATGAACGTGCTCGGCTCGGGCAGGTCTCCCTGCTCCACGAGAGAGGCCCAGAGCTGCTTGCTCAGCTCGAACTGCTCGGCGATGCGGACGGCCTTCGAGACGTCGACCGCGCCTCCGGGACCCTCGGGCGTGTAGTTGAGCTCGCAGAAACCCGAGTGGCCGGTGCCCGCGTTGTTCCAGGCGTCCGAGCTCTCGGCGGCCGCGCGGTCGAGCCGGTCGAAGACCTCGATCGAGAGCGTCGGGTCGAGTTTCCGGAGGAGAACGCCGAGCGTCGCGCTCATGATGCCGGCTCCGACCAGCACCACGTCGGTCACGGGCTGCCTCTCTCCTGGGATGTCTCATCGTAACGCGTCGATCACGTCCCGTCGCTCACGCCCCAGGCGAGCTCGAGCGCGTCGATCGCGCTCACGACGTCTTCTGGATCGACGCAGCGAACCGATGACGATCGAGTCGCTCGCTGCGGCAACGGAAGTCCGGCGAGCAGTCCGCTAGAATCGGCACGAGGGAGGTCTCGTGCCGTCTTACATGTTCTTGTTCCGCGCCCCGAAGACCGCTCTCACGATGGCCCGCTCGCCCGAGAGCGCCCGGGAGAGCGGCGAGCGGTGGCACTCGTGGGGAGAAGCTCTCAGGGAGTCCGGTCATCTCACGGACGGCGGCCAGCTCCAGCCCGGCGGCCAGTGCGTCCGGGGAGCGGAGAAGAAAATCACGGAGGGCGCGTTCGGCGACGACCACCAGGTCGGCGGCTACTTCCTCGTCAAGGCGGCGAGCCTCGCGGAAGCGACGGAGCTCGCGAAGGGCTGCCCTGTCCTCCCGAACGGAGGGACCGTCGAGGTGAGACCCCTCGTGAGCTTCGACTGAGAAGCGCGACTCAGAGCGCCTCGACCGCAGCGCGCAGCCGCCGGACGAGCTCCTGCGCCTGGCTCCACGCGCGGGCGGGCTCGAGCGGAGGCGGGAGGATCGCCTCGCCGAAGCGGACCTCGATGGGCGGCTCTCCGCGGCCGCGGATGAAGCGCGGGAG
>JACQDU010000567.1 GCA_016200955.1 bacterium | reverse complement strand
GCTGGATGTCGCCCACGAAGACCTGCTGACGCGACGTGTCTCGAGCTTTGCGTCTTCGCGTCTTCGTGCTCCGTCCTCACCGTGTCAGAGCCAGCGCTTCTCCTTGGGGAAAGGGACGATGGCGGTCTTGTCGGCGCCGTCCCGGGAGTAGACGAGCTCGGTGTCTCCCTGGGCGGTCCGCACGGCGTCGCGCAAGTCCTCGAGCGTGGCGAGGTTCTTGCCGCCGAGCTTCAGGATGCGGTCGCCCGCCTGGAGCCCGGCCTTCTCCGCGAGGCTGTCGGGGACGACTCCTACGATCGTGAGGTCGTTGTCCGTCTGGACTCCGAGCATCTTCCGGGGCTTCGGGAGCCCGTCGCGCGGGAGAAGCGAGTCGAGGTTCGCGATCGCGAGCGCTCCCAGGGCGATCGTGACGGCGGAGTGCTTCTGATACTCGGGGACAGCCTGGTCGAACGTGTCGAATTGCGTGTGGTGCGTGTGGTTGTAGTCCACCTCGCCCGCCTGGTCCCAGAAGAAGCCGGGAACGCCCGAGCCCAGGAAGGTGTCGTGGTCGCTCCCGATCCCGAAGATGAGCTGACGCACCGTGCGGGGCTTGAACGGCATCTTCGCGTCGAGCTTCTTGAGCGGCTCGAGCGCGGGATCGAGGAGAGGCTTCATGGCCTTCGTGTAAGCGAGGCCCGAGACGTAGTTCGTGCCGCCGTCGTGGACGAGGACGCACGAGATCCGGGGCAGCTCGTCTTTGTGAGCGCGCACGTAGCCGACGGAGCCCAGGAGCCCCTGCTCCTCGCCGCTCCAGAGGATGAAGCGGATCGTCCTCCTCGGCTTGACGCCCGCCTTCGCGAGCAGGCGAGCGGCCTCGAGCGTCGTGGCGACGCCGGTGCCGTTGTCGGTCGCGCCCTCGGCCCCGTCCCACGAGTCGAGGTGGCCCCCGACGATCACGAGCTCGTCCGGCTTCTCGACGCCCGGGATGTCGGCGATGACGTTCTTGTTCTCGATGGGGCCGGGCAAGAAGACGTTCTTCACGTCGAGCTCGAGCTCGCAGCGCGTCCCCGCCTTGACGGCGTCGCTCATGATCTTCCACGCCTCTCCCGTGACGTTCGCATGGACGTCTTTCGGAAGAGCGTCGATCTTGATCCCTTCGGGTGAGCCGTCCGTCAAGATGAGCTCGCCCCATCCGCGCACGCGACCGGCGATCCCGGCGGCCTGGACGGCCGCTTGCACCTGCTCGCGCTCGGCCTTCGGCACGGGCTTGTTCGATCGGCGCGTGAGGAGCCAGGCTCCCTTGAGCTTGTCCTTGACCTTCTCGAGGTCGGCGCTCGTCCGGGGCTCGAAGAGGACGGGGCCGCGCACGGGACCGTCGGTGCCTGCCGTCCAGGCGAAGGTGCCGACCGTGATCTTCTTCTCTCCCTCGTCCGTGATGATCTTCCCGGAGGAAGGACCGCGGTCGAAGCCCACGTCGAACTTGCCCCAGACCTCGGTGTGCGCGTTCTTGAGGCCGAAGCTCTCGAAGCGCTCGCGGGTCCACTCGTAGGCGCGCTTCAGGTTCGAGGAGCTGGTCAGGCGAGGACCGATCTTCTTCGTCAGGTGCTCGAGGTGCTCCATGACCTGGTTGTCTTGCTCGGCGATCGCGACGATCCGGGCTGCTTCGGACGTGTCCTCGGCGACACCTTGCCGCGCGAGCGAGGCTCCCAGGACGAAGGCGAGCGAAAGGACGCCGACGCGTCGCGTGAGACGGCTCTCGAGCATGACTTCTCCTCCGAGGTCGAGGAAACGATACGAAAGCGCGCGCTCCCTGCGAGGCAGGGGAGAGACATTTTGCCGGATTTTTGCAATGGGAGACGAGATGAACCACGAAGACACGAAGGCACGAAGCACGCCATTCTTCGTGCCTTCGCGTCCTCGTGGTTACGTCCTCTCTCTTCGGTTATCTTCCCGAAGGAAGTTCGCCGGAGCATGAGCCTGAAAGGGAAGCGCCCTCGAGGGAAGAAGGGCGACGACGCTCCCGTGCCCGAGCGCAAGCCCGAGGAGCCCGCTCCCACGACCGGGCTCGTGCTCGGCGTGGACTACGGCACCGTGAGGATCGGTCTCGCGGTCGGCGACCTCGTGAGCGGGCTCGTTCTCCCCGTGCCGATCCTCGAGCACCCGGGCTCGCAGGGAAACGTCGTCTCGCGCCTCGCCGAGATCGCGCGCGCGAAGGACGCCGTCGCGATCGTGATCGGGAACCCGCTCCACCTGTCGGGCAAACCGGGGACTCTCACCGCCGAGGTGACCGCCGTCCGGGACGCTCTCGCGAAGCGCCTCTCGCTCCCCGTGCACCTCCGGGACGAGAGCCTCACGTCGGTCGGCGCCGAGGAGTCTCTCTCCTCCGCCGGCCTCAAGTGGTGGCAGTATCCCAAGGACAAGATCGACACGATCGCCGCCATGACGATCGTCCGGGAGTTCCTCATGGAGCAGAACCCCGCTCTCGGGAAGCTCGACGACGCCACTCCCTTCGAGGCGACTCCGAGGGAGCGCGAGAAGGACTCTCGCAGGAAGCGCCGGAAGCGCGAGCGCGAGGACGAGGACGACGACTCGCCCGACTCCGATTGAAAACAACGAGAACCGCGGAGCCGCGGAGGACGCAAAGGCTCGCAGAGGACGACTTCCGAGCGCGTCCTCCGCGAAGCTCCGCGTTCTCTGCGCCTCGGCGGTAATCCGTTTTCCTGCCTCACGAACAGAGCCTAGACTGAGATCTCGAAAGAGGCGGCTCTCATGAAAGTGGACCTCGGCCAGGTCGCATCGGAGAACCTGGGCTTCGTCGAGGAGCTCTACGACCGCTTCCTCGAGGACCCGAAGTCGGTCGAGCCCGACTGGCGCGAGGTGTTCACCGCGATCGGCCCTCCCGCGAGGGTCGCTCGCGCGCCCTTCGTGCCGCGGAGCATCTTCTCTCCCGCCGGAGCGGACGGGAGAGCGGGAGCCGCGGTCGACGACGTGCTCCGGCAAGCGCGCGTCGTCCGGCTCGTCGAGGCTTACAGGGTCCACGGACACCTCGCGGCGAAGCTCGATCCTCTCGGGACGCCTCACGACCCGCGCCCTCACCCGGAGCTCGAGCCCGCGAGCTACGGCCTCACCGAGAGAGACCTCGATCTCCCTCTCGTGACGGACGCCGAGCTGAGGATGCTCTCGGCTCGCACGCTCCGCGAGCTCCTCGCCTCCTTGCAGGAGATCTACACGAGCCACGTAGGGATCGAGCTCGCCGCCCTCGACGAGCCCGTCGAGCGCGACTGGCTCGAGGACCGCATGGAGTCCACCGGCAACAAGCTCCCGCTCTCGCGCGAGCAGAAGCAGAGGATCCTCGAGCGGCTCACGGCGTCGCAGGGGCTCGAGCAGTTCCTTCACACGAGGTACGTCGGCACGAAGCGCTTCTCCCTGGAAGGCGCCGAGGGCCTCATCCCGCTCCTCGACCTGCTCATCGAAGGCGCCGGCGAGCACGGAGCGCGCGAGATCGTCTTCGGCATGCCGCATCGAGGGCGTCTCAACGTGCTCGTGAACGTCCTGGGCAAGGATCCCTCAGAGCTCCTCTCGGAGTTCGAGGACCTCGACCCCAAGAGCACGCTCGGCTCGGGCGACGTGAAGTATCACCTGGGCTTCTCCCACGACTACGAGACGGCCAGGGGAAAGAAGCTCCACCTCTCGCTCACGTTCAACCCGAGCCACCTCGAGGCGGTCGACCCCGTCGCGCTCGGGCGCGCTCGCGCCAAGCAGGACCGCGCGCGCGACAACGAGCGGACGAGCGTCCTACCCGTGCTCCTCCACGGAGACGCGGCCTTCGCGGGCCAGGGGCTCGTGCCGGAGACGCTGAACCTGGCCGCGCTCCAGGGCTACAGGACCGGGGGCACGATCCACGTGGTCGTGAACAACCAGATCGGCTTCACGACCTCGCCCCGCGACTCTCGCTCGACGATCTACGCGACCGACGTCGCGCTCGCATCTCACTGCCCGATCTTCCACGTGAACGGAGAGGACCCGGAAGCGATCGCGCAGGTCGTCTCGCTCGCCGTGGACTACCGCCACGTCTTCAAGAAAGACGTCGTGATCGACATGTACTGCTACCGCAAGTACGGCCACAACGAGGCGGACGAGCCGAGCTTCACTCAACCTCTCCTCTACAAGAAGATCGAGGCCCACCCGGGCCCTCTCGCGGTCTACGTCGAGAAGCTCCTGGGCTCGGGCGAGGTCACGAAGGCCGAGGTCGAGAAGATCTCGGAGGAGAGGGTCGCTCTCCTCGAGGCGGCCTTCGAGAAGGCTCACGCATCGAAGGCTCGCCCGCAGATCCCGACGCTCGGCGGGATCTGGCAGGGCTACAAGGGAGGCGCGGACGCAGACGTCCCCGAGGTCGCGACCGCCGTCGCTCGCGATGTCCTCGAGGAGCTGCTCGAGCGCCTTGCTCACGTCCCCGAGTCCTTCCACCCGCACCCCAAGATCGCGAAGTTCCTCGAGGCGCGCGCCCAGATGAGGCGAGGCGAGCGGCCCCTCGACTGGGGAGCGGGAGAAGCGCTCGCCTTCGCGACGCTCCTCGTCCAGAAAGCGCGCGTGCGGCTCTCCGGGCAGGACTCCCGGCGCGGGACGTTCTCTCACCGCCACTCCGTGCTCACGGACATCGAGAACGGCTCCGAGTACGCGCCTCTCTCGAACCTCCGCGCGGGGCAGGCGGAGTTCAACGTCTACGACAGCGCGCTCTCGGAAGCCGGCGTGTTCGGCTTCGACTACGGCTACGCGTCCGAGCTCCCCGACGGCCTCGTGATCTGGGAGGCCCAGTTCGGCGACTTTGTGAACGGAGCGCAGGTCATCATCGACCAGTACCTGAGCTCCGCCGAGGACAAGTGGAAGCGCCTCTCGGGGCTCACGGTCTTCTTGCCGCACGGCTTCGAGGGGCAAGGCCCCGAGCACTCGAGCGCTCGCCTCGAGCGGTGGCTGACCCTCTGCGCCGAGGACGACATGCAGGTGTGCCAGCCCACGACGCCCGCGCAGCACTTCCACCTGCTCCGGCGGCAGGTCGTCCGGCCCTGGAGAAAGCCTCTCGTCGTGCTCACGCCCAAGAGCCTGCTCCGGCACCCGAAGGCGACGTCTTCGCTCGACGATCTCGCGAGCGGGAGCTTCCAGCGAGTGATCCCCGACCTCGAAGCCTCTCCCTCGAGCGTCCGTCGCGTGCTCCTCTGCACGGGCAAGGTCTACTTCGACCTCCTCGCGCGCCGCGAGAAGGACAAGGACGCCGAGACCGCGATCGTCCGTCTCGAGCAGCTCTATCCTTTCCCCGAGGAGAAGATCCAAGACGCGATCGCGCGCTTTCCGAAGACGGACGACGTCGCCTGGGTGCAAGACGAGCCGAGGAACATGGGAGCCTGGACGTTCCTTCTCTCTCGCGGATGGCCTCGTCTCGCGAACGGCCTCGTCGCTCGCGTCGTCTCTCGCCCCGAGAGCGCGAGCCCCGCGACCGGCTCCGCCAAGGCTCACGCCTTCGAGCAGGAAGCGCTCGTCTCGGAGGCCTTCGGGAAAGGCGCCTAGCGTCGGGCCCTCGCCCGCGCGCGAGGTCCGCGGCGCTTCGTGTAAGATCACGTCGGGGGAAGCGCGATGAGCGTCGACCTGAAAGTCCCGTCGCTCGGAGAGTCCGTGCGCCAGGCCACCGTCGAGAGGTGGCTCAAGAACCAGGGCGACTTCGTCCGGCGCGGCGAGCCGATCGTCGCCCTCGAGAGCGAGAAGGCGAACGTCGAGGTCCCCGCTCCCGTGGGCGGCGTGCTCAAGGAGATCGTCAAGGTCGCCGGCACCGACGTGGCCATAGGAGAAGTCATCGGCCGCATCGAGCCCGCGACCATGCGCCTCTCGCGGCAAGCCGTCGAGGGCTTGCCTCCTGCTCTCGCTTCTCCCATGGCGGCGGCGTCAGGCCCTCAGGCGACCGCGGCTCCCGTCGCTCAAGCGCCGGCTCCGGCGCCCGCCGCGCCTGCTTCCGCTCCTGCGGCGGCACCGGCTCCTGCTCCCGTGCCGGCCGCGGCCAAGGGAGACGACCTCGGCGCTCACCTGAGCCCGTCTCTCCGCCGCCTCGCTCGAGAGCACGGGCTCGACCTCGGCGCGATCGCTCCCTCGGGGCCGGGTGGTCGTCTCCTCCCGCAAGACGTCGTGAAGGCCGTCGAGGAGAAGGCTCGCCCCGCCGCTCCTCCCGCTCCGTCTTCGGACGGCCAGAGAGACGGCCGCCGCGAGGAGCGCGTGCCGATGACTTCTCTCAGGAAGCGCATCGCCGAGCAGCACGGGATCAAGCTCGGCTTCATGTCCTTCTTCGTGAAGGCCTCGTTCGAGGCCCTGAAGGCCGTTCCTCTCCTGAACGCGACGATCGACGGCATCGACATCGTCCACCGGAGCTACTACGATATCGGCGTCGCCGTGGGCGGCGGGAAGGGCCTCGTCGTCCCGGTGATTCGCAACGCCGAGCGGCTCTCGTTCGCGGGGATCGAGAAGAAGATCGAGGACCTCGCGACGCGCGCGAAGGACAACAAGCTATTGCCCGACGAGCTCACCGGCGGCACGTTCACGATCTCGAACGGCGGGATCTACGGGTCGCTTCTCTCGACTCCTCTCCTGAACACGCCGCAGAGCGGGATCCTCGGAATGCATGCGATCCAGAAGAGGCCCGTCGCCGTCGGCGACCAGGTCGTCGTGAGGCCCATGATGTACGTCGCGCTCTCCTACGATCACCGGATCGTCGATGGGAGAGAAGCGGTGCTCTTCTTGGTGAGAGTCAAGGAGTGCATCGAGGCGCCCGATCGGATCCTGCTCGAGGTGTGATGGGAGAGCCAGCTCCACGAGGGCTCGTACTTCAAGCGGCCCTCACTCCTTCGAGATCCCGAGCTCCCGCCTGAGCGCGAGGTAAGCCTGGCTCACGGAGAACTCGAGGATGTCCTTCACCTCGGCGACCTCGCGGAGCTCGCGGACGACTTCTTGAGTGGTGGGAGGAAGCTTGCCCCTGAGAGCGACGTTCGTCTTCACGACGGCGCTCGCGGCAGCTTGAGCGCCGCTCGCGGCGAGGACGCCCGCGCGGCTCGCGCTCAGGATGGCGGAGCGGCGGAAGCCCTCGACGTTGAGCTTGTCCCGCGAGCGGACGATGTCGGCGATGACGGGCTTGAGCTGCTCCTGGAGCTCGGGCGTGAGCTGCTTCACGGCGCGAGCGACGAACGCGCGAGACTCCTTGTCGTCCTCGCCCGAGAAGCGGAGCGCGGACTCGGGGTCGAGCGCCTTCGCCGCCGAGAGCACGAGCTTCTCGAGCTCGCGCGCCGCGAGAGCGCGAGCCGGCTCGAGCCGCGCGGGCACGAGAGCGATCGTGCGCGCGATCACGAACGCCTTCTCCTGCTCGGAGAGGCCGGCGAAGGTTGCGGGGCACAGGATGAGCGCCGGGACTCGCTTCGCGTGGGCGAGGATCGCCTCGGGGCGCTTCCAGTCGGCCATCCAGTAGAGGTCGAGCCCGTCGTCCTTGATCCCGAGGAGGTCGGCCACGCGCTTCACGAGGCGGTGCTCGGGGAACGACTCTCCCTCGAGCGGCAAGCTCCGCTTGAGCATGCCGAGGCCGTAGCTCTTCAAGTCCTCCGGCACCGACT
Source organism: bacterium (assembly GCA_016200955.1). Classification (GTDB taxonomy): domain Bacteria; phylum Planctomycetota; class J058; order J058; family JACQDU01; genus JACQDU01. Next base: position 748 of record JACQDU010000567.1, on the reverse strand, counting down.
TCTCGAACGAGTCGGCGAGCCCGACGAGCAGGTCGTAGACGGGCCCGCGAGCGTCGGGCGAGGCGAGACGCACCCAGTCGTCCACCTTGAGGCCTCTCCTCGCGGGCGACTCCTTCGCCTGGACGTTCTTGATCGCCGCGCGGTCGTCCTCGGAAGCGGCCTGGAGCACCGCGAGCACCTGCGCTCCCTGGGCGTGCGCGTCTCTCTTTCCCGCCGTGCGCCACGCCTCGACGAGGGCCTTGTAGTGGTCCACGACGAGCGGGTCTTCTCTCAGGAAGCCGCGGTGGATCCGCTCGACGCCGGCCGTGTCGCCGATCTCCTGGTAGACCTCGGCGAGCGCCGCGCGCGCGCCGGCGTGAGCGGGCTCGAGCGAGAGGATCGCCTCGAGGTCCTTCACGGCCTGCTTCGGCCGGCGGAGCTTCTTCCAGACCACGTCGGCGCGCTTGAGGAGGAACGCGGCCTCGTCGCCGGTCTTCTCGTCGTGAGCGGCCTGGGCCGCCCTCGCGTAGATCTGCTCGAGCTTCTCGAAGTCGCCCGCCGTCTCGAGGAGACGCGCCGTGGACTCGAGCGTGTGGCGGTCCGTCGGGACGAGCTCGAGGCTCTTCTCGAAGCACTTCCGCGAGAGGTCGACGTTCTTCAAGCGATCGCGGAAGAGACGGCCGAGCTTCGCGTAGAGGTCGGCCTTCTCCTTGGGGTCGGTCTCGAGCTCGACCGCTCGCGCGAGGAGCTGGGCGGCGTCCGGCCAGCG
>JACQDU010000566.1 GCA_016200955.1 bacterium | reverse complement strand
AGGCGGAGCAGGCCGAGAACGAGGTCCGCGTCGCTCGCGCGAGGGCCGACGAGAGGCGCGCCGTCGCCCAGGCGAGGGAGCAGGAGATGCGCTCGCTGCTCGTCGAGAACCGGGCGAAGGTAGTGCTCTCGGAGGCCGACGTGCCGAAGGCCCTCGCCCAGGCGCTCCGCGAGGGGAACCTCGGGATCATGGACTACTACCACCTGAAGAACCTGCACGCGGACGCCCAGATGCGTGCGGCGATCGCCGGCGCTCCCGCGGGGGGCGAGGCCGCTCCCGAGCACGACGAGGACTAGATGAGGGTCCACGCCCGCCGCCGCCTCGCATCGCTCGTCGGCCTCTCGCGCGAGAACTGGCGGCGCGCCTTCGTGCTCCAGGAAGTGCTCGGGCCGCCTCTCTCGCTGCGAGGCCCGAGGCCTCGCCCCGAGATGCCGTCTCCCCCGCCGCCTCCTCCTCCTCGCGACGATGACGAGCCGACGTTTCTTCCTCGAGCCGACTTTCTCCGATAGAATCCCTCGCGTCGCCGGAGTGGTGGAACGGCATACACGCGGGATTCAAAATCCCGTGCCTTCACGGGCGTAAGGGTTCGAGTCCCTTCTCCGGCAGCCAACGCGCTCCTCCCGAGTGGGGAGTCGCACTCCGTTCACGAGTGCACGGAGAAGCCCCGCTCTTTGCTGCGTGGAGCACCACTTCTCCGCCAAGGAGCTGCATTCCCAGCGGCACTCGGTCGCATGCTGGCCGTTCCTCCGCCGAAGTCTTTCTTCTCGTGAGGCACGTCGTGAGCGTCCCGCGATCGAAGAGAATCGCGAGCCGCTCATTGGCTTAAAGCATATTCGGACAGCATGTTATGACACGATGGTTACTGTCTGCTCTTGACAGTAAACTAGTTCACTAATACACTAGGACGAGCCTGACGGCGCGCACGCGAGCGCGACCTGCGGGGGAGTCCTGATGATCCGGTCGGGCCGCCGGGCCGCGAGCCTCATGTGCCCCTTCTGCCACGCCGGCTTCATGGCGAGGGAGCGCGTGCGGGTGTGCGCTCGATGCGGCGCCCTTCACCACGCGGAGTGTCTCGGGATCCACGGCCGCTGCGCCGTGCACGGATGCAAAGGAAGCTCGACGGAGGACGAAGTGGAAGACGAGTGGACGATCCAGCCCGACGACCCGGAGCCGATCGGGGATCAGATCGCGTTCCGGATCCTTTACGCGATCGCGCGAGGCGTCTACCGGCCCGGCGACAAACTGCCGACGGTGCGCGACGTCGCGGCGCGACTCCGGGTGAACCCGAACACCGTGAGCAAGGCTTACCGCGACCTCGAGCGAGACGGCGTCCTCGTCTCGCGACGCGGGACGGGGGTCTTCGTCCACGAGGATGCGCTCGCGACGGCGACCGAGAGACGGCAAGCGCTCGTCCTCTCGCGCTTCGAGCGAGCGGCGGGCGAGGCGCTCGACGCCGGGCTCGACGCCTTCCAGATCCAAGAAGTGCTCGCCGTCGCGCTCGAGCGGGCGGCTCGCGCGCGGGGGCGGGCGAGGGAGCTCGCGGAGCTTCCTCTCCCCGAGACAAGGGGCCGAGAGGGAAAGGACGGCGAGCGGACGCCATGAGCGATACTCTCGAGAAACCGGCCAAGACGGCTCCTCAAGGAGAGCGGCCCGACATGAAGTCGCCTCCCGGCGAGAAGCGAGTCATGGAAGCCATCGGGCTCGGCTGCCGCTTCGGGCGGCGCTGGGTCGTGCGGGGGCTCGACCTCGCCGTGCCCGAGGGATCGGTCACGGCCCTCCTCGGGCGAAACGGCGTCGGGAAGTCGACGACGATCCAGATGCTCCTCGGGCTCCTCCCGGCGAGCGAGGGCACGGTCTCGGTGCTCGGGCTCGACCCCCGGCGCCGGCGCGCGGAGATGTTCTCGCGGCTCGGCTACGTCTCCGAGAGACGCGAGCTCCTCGAGGAGCGGACCGTCTCGGGCCTCGCGCGGATCGTCGCGGCGGTCCACGGAGAGCGCTTCGACCGGGACGGCTTCGAGGCGCTCCGCGCGCGGTACAAGCTCGAGAGCGGGTCGCGCTGCTCGACGCTCTCGAAGGGCCAGCGCGCGCGGCTCCTCCTCTCGCTGGCTCTCATGGCGAAACCGGAAGTGCTCGTGCTCGACGAGCCCACGTCGGGGCTCGACGTGGTCGTGAGAGACGACTTCCTCGAGGCGATCGCGTCGTTCGTCGCGGAGGAGGGGCGAGCCGTCCTCCTCTCGACTCACCTGATCGAGGACGTCGCGCGGATCTGCGATCGAGCCGTGATCATGAGAGAAGGCGCCGCCGCGCTCTCGGGCGAGATCGAATCGCTCCGCGCTTCCGTGAGCCGCTACGTCGTGCGCCTGACCGGCGTCCTCCCCGAGAGCGGTCCTCTCGGCTTGCCGCGAGGAGTCGTCGTCGTCGAGCGGGACCCGCGCGCGATCACAGTGGTCGCGCAGGGCGCGCCCGAGCACTTCGAGGCCGCGCTCGAAGCGGCGCTCCCGGTCGAGGGCATCGAGCGCAGGCCCGCGACGCTCAAGGAAACCTTCACGTGCCTCACGGAACCGTGCACGCAGCCGGGCCCCGGAAGCGAGGCGCGAGCGTGAGCGAGATCTTCCGCCGCGAACTTCGCCGGCTCATGCCCTACGGCCTCGGTGGGCCGCTCCTCGTCCTCGCCGCCGGCGCCCTCATGGAGGGAACGCAGGGCCTCACCGCCGGGTGGCTCGTGTCCTTCGTCCTCGTGCCTTGCCTCCTGGGAGTCGCGACCGTCGCTCCCGACACGGGAGCGGGCGCGACGGCGTTCCTCGCGCGGCTGCCGCTCGATCCGCGGCGGACGTTCGCGGTCAAGCTCGCGGCGGCGCTCGTCTGGCTGCTCCCGACGATGCTCCTGGCGTCGCTCCTTTTGACGGACGAGACGGCGGGCTCGGCGCTGACCTGGAGGGTCGAGCTTCGAGAGACGCCCGTCGCCCTCCTGTGCTTCGGTGCGGGAGTCCTGGGGTCGGTGATCGCGGACAAGGTCATGCCGGCCGTTCTCATGGCCCCGCTCGTCGGCCTCGGAGCCCTCGTGGGAGCGCTCGCGCCGCCGGTCGTCGTCCTGAGAGTCCCGGCCCCGGAGATCGCGCCGGTGCTCATGCTCGGCCTCGGGGGCGCTCTCGTCGCGATCGCGTTCGTCGCGTTCACGCGCGGAGACCGGCACCGCTCCTCCTCGCGCCCCGCGGTCATCGCGGGAGGAGGAGTGGCCGCGGCCCTCGCCCTCTCCTTCGCCGGGACGAGCGCGGCTCACGCGTGGTCGGTCGACGCGGCGGTCCCGGGCCTCGTCGTGGGAGCCGAGGCGTGCCCCGCCTCGCGCGACGGAAAGACTCTCGTCGTCCCGATCTCGGGCGAGCGCTGGACGGGCCTCGAGCAGCGCGTGGTCGTCATCGACCGCGCGACCCGCTCGACGTGGGTCGTTCCGGTGAGGGACGCCGAGAAGCCCGAGCTCGCGCCGGACGGACGCTCGCTGCTCGTGCGGTCGTCGAGGGGAGCGGGCGGGTGGCTCGTCTCGCTCGAGACGCGCGGCGTTCGTCGGGTCTCGAACCGCTCGCTCGACGGGGTCGGCCTGCCCGACGCGATCTGGCGGGGGGACGGTCTCGCTCTCCTGCGAAGGCTCGCGACGCGGATCGAGACGCTCGAGATCGACGGCGCCTCGGCGCAAGGAGCGTCGATCGCCGTCTCCCAGGACTTCCACGACCTCGGCGTCGTTCCCGGGACGAGCCGCGTGCTCGGATGGGACCCGGCCGGGATCGTCGCGATCGACCTCCCGCGCACGGGCTCGAGCGAGCGCCCGGGCGGGCGCGCGAGCGTCTCCGCCTGGCCCTCCGGCTTTCGTTGCGTAGCCGCGAGCCTCTCGCCGAGCGGGCGCTTCCTGATCGCGCGCGACGCGAGCGGCTTCCTGCTCGCCGACCTCGCAGGCGGCCCGCCGGTCTCCTTCCAGGCCAAGCCCGACGCACGCGTGCCCGGCGACCGGCTCGCGGCGAGCTTCGCCCCGGGAGAGGACCGGATCGCGCTCCCGCTCGAGGGCGGGGGCGTGGGGATCTTCGATCGAGCGACCGGACGCGCGTGCTGTTCTCTCGTGAAGGTCTCCGCGGGGAAGGTGCGCGTGAGCGAGACCGCCGTGTGGTCGCCGGACGGCCGCCTCGCGGCGATCCCGGCGAGCCGCTCCGTCGTGAGCGTCGAGACGGGCGAGGTGCGCGCCCGCGACCTCGACGTGGCCGCGTTCGTCGATTCCGACACCGTGATCCGCGCGGGAGAGCCGCTCGCGTTCGCGTCGCTGCGCGACGGGACCGTCCTCTCGCGCCCGCTCGGGGGGAGGTGATCCGTGCGTGCGTTCTTCCTGAGAGAGCTAAGGCGTCTCGCTCCGATCTCTCTCGGCGTCCTGGTCCTGGGAGCGCTCATCGTCGTGGGGTCGGTGCTGCTTCTCCCGCCGGGCCCGCCGAGCCTCCTCGACATCTCGCTCGGAGCGTTCGCGATCGTCGGGGTGGCATCCGCTTTCCTCCTCGGAGTCGCGACGGTCGCGCCCGACGCGGAGAGCGGCGCCGTGGCGTTCCTCGCGACGCTTCCGGTCACGAGGTCGCGCGAGCTCGCCGTGAGATGGGGCGCGGCGCTCGTCTCGTGGGGGGTCGCCTTCGCGGCGAGCGCCGTGCTTCCGGTCGTTCTCGCCTGCGCCGCGCCGGTCGAGAAGGCGGCGCACGCGGTCCCCGAAACCCTCGGCGTGGTGGCCGCCGTCGGCGCCGCGGCGTTCAGCGCGGGAGCGATCGGCTCGATGGCCGTCCGGCGAGCTCTCGTCGCGGTCGTCGTCGGGCCGATCTTCTTCCTCGCTCCATGGTTCGCTTACGCTCGGCTCGCCCAGGGCCTGGAGGCGCCCACGGCCTTCGGTGCGGCCGCGCCTTTCGTGATCCCGCCGGTCCTCATCGTCGCCGCCGCCTTCGTCTTCCTGAGAGGAGACCTGCACCGCTCGTCCTTCCGGCCGCTCGCGCTCGGGTCGGTCGTCGTGGGAGGAGCGCTCCTCCTCTCGTGCATCGCGACGACGGGGGCCTTCGCGTACGACCGGTTCTTCGCGGACTGGGACGTGCGGCTCGAGGCCTTTCACCGGACGAGCGCGCGGCACGTCCTTTACTGGAAGCACCGCGAGGCGAGCTGGGGAAAGAACGCCCGGTTCACGCTGAACGCGCTCGACGCCGACACCGGCCGGTGCCTCGAGCTCGCGGGCGGCAACGTCGTCTCGGCCTCTCCCGCGGGCGATCGGATCCTCGTCGAGAACTACCTCCTCAACCGGACCGAGCTTCACGAATTGAGGACGGGCGACGTGAGGATCGGGCCGCCGGCCGCCGCGAGCCTCTGGCAGTCGGTCTGGAACGGCCTCGGCGCCCACCCTCACCTGAGCACGGGCGTCCACGAGAGCGTCGCGTGGGCGCACGGCTTGCCGATCGCCTTCGCTCCGGGCGAGCTCCAGGAGTGGGGGAAGGCCGGGCCACGCGCGCTCCCCGAGGGGCTCGTGGCAGAAGCTCTCGCGGGCTCTCGCGTCGTCCTCCGGCGCGCGGACGGGACGCTCCTCCTCTGGGACCTCGAGCGCGACCTCGAGCACCCGGAGCGCTCCCTAGCGATCTCGCTCGCCGCTCTGCCCGCGGGCTTCACGATCCACGAGCTGGTCTTCTCGCCCCTCGGCGGCTCCCTGGTCGTCCTGGGAGCGAGCGACGCGGGAGCCGCGGTGTATGTGCTCGAGCTCGGTGCGAGCCCGCGAGGGATCCGGCT
>JACQDU010000018.1 GCA_016200955.1 bacterium | reverse complement strand
TCCTCGACTTCGGCCTCGCGAAGCTCGCGGGCGCTGTCACGAAGCTCACGGCATCGAGCGTCGTGCTCGGGACTCCCGGCTACATGCCGCCCGAGCAAGCCGGCGGGAGCGAGTTCGTCGATGCTCGCAGCGACGTCTACGCGCTCGGCTCGACGCTCTACTACGCGATCTGCGGGCGAGCTCCCTTCGAGGGGAACAACGCTTACCAGGTGCTGACAGAGATCCTGAGGAGCCCGCCTCTCCCGCCGTCTTCCTGGAACCCGGAGGCGGAGGGCCCGCTCGACGAGATCTGCCTCCGCTGCCTCGAGAAGGAGAGCGACCGCCGCTTCCAGACCGCGGGCGAGCTCGCATCGGTGCTCGACCGATACCTGGTCGAGAAGCCGTCCGTGCCCAGGAGAAAGCCCGGCGCGGCGAAGGCGAGGCGGCCCTCGCCCGCGCAGGAGCCGCCGAGGAGGCGGAGCCGCTGGCTCGTCGCCCTCCCCGCCCTCCTCGTGGGAGCGGGCCTGGGAGCCGGGATCCGCTCCCTCGCGCTCACCGACTCCGCGCCGCTCCAGGGAGAGGGCGAGGCGCTCGGGAAGGCGCTCGAGCGCGCGCTCCTCCGGGTCGCGTGGACGCGCGTCCAGGTCGAGGACGAGAGGCTCGACGACGCGATCGCGACCCTCGAGACCTTCCAGCGGGAGTTCGGGCCGACGACGGCTGCGCGGGAGCTCGCTCCTCGCCTCGAGAGCCTGAAACGCAGGGCCGTCGGCCGGGCGCTCGCCGGGCACGGGATCGAGGAGGCGAAGCTCGCGCGCACGATCGCTCTCCTGGACGCTTACGCGAGCGATCCCGAGGCGGCCTCGGTCGCGAGCGACGCGGCGGCGCGTCTCGCGGACCTGAGGCTCGTCGCGAGGCAGAAGGTGACCTGGAAGAAGGGCTCGCTCTCGATGTGCGGGACGCTCGCCGAGGGCCTCTCCCAGGTCCAGGACGGCGAGACGCTCCGCCTCGAGAGCGGCGAGTTCTCCTTGCCGCCCGTGACCATCGCGCGGAGCGTGCGCATCGAGGGAGCGGGGCTCTCACGGACGCGCATCGTCGGCAAGGGTGATGGCTTCGTCCTCCGCTTCGAGGGCAACGGGAAGCTCGCCCTGAGCGGGATCACCTTCGAGCACAAGGGTGCCCCGAGCGCCGACGTCGTCGTCGTGGCCGGAGGCGAGGTCGAGATCCGCGGCTGCGCCTTCACCGGGCTCCTCGATGTCCCCGACGTGGAGCCGAGCGCGGGACGCCCGACCGTGCGCCTCGTGGTCCGCGAGGGCGGCGCGGGTCTCCGCATGACGGGGAGCGCCACGGGGGTCGTGGCGGATTGCATCTTCACCAGGAACTCGTGCGGGATCGTCTTCGCGGGCCAATCGAGCGGGAGCGCGACGCACGTGACCTGCACGGGAAACTACTTCGGTCTCGCCGTGCAGGGAGAGGCGACGCCCTCCTTGCGCGGATGCTCCTGCGAGAAGGACCACGTCGGGGTCATCTTCCTCGAGCAGGCAGCCGGGACCGCGAACGGGAACGAGTGCTCCTCCTGCTACGCCGGGATCGCGGTCGCGGGCACGGCGCGGCCTCTCGCGTCCGGGAACACGTGCCGCAAGAACGTCCACGGAGTCGTGGTCTGTCAGAGCGCGCTTCCCGCGCTCGAGCGCAACGCGTGCTCCGAGAACGGGCAGGCCGGGATCGATTACCAGGACGAGGCCGCGGGCACGGCGAGCTCGAACCTTTGCTCGCAGAACGGCGTCTTCGGGATCCGCGTGGCGGACAAGGGACGGCCGACGCTCGAGAAGAACATCTGCCGGGAGAACGGCGAGTCGGGGCTCGGGTTCTCGGGCGATGCCGGCGGGCTCGCGACGGCGAACACCTCCGTGGTCAATGCCAGGTTCGGCGTCCGCATGCGCGAGAGGGCCCAGACCGTGCTCAGGGAGAACTTCTTCTTCGGCAACAAGGAGAAGGACATGTCCGACGAGCGCTCGCGGTGAGGCTCCGGGGCTCGACCCCGACGTCACGACACCTTCGACCCCGGGAAAGCCGTCTTCTCGGGCTTGAGCAGGATCGCTCCGCCGTCGGGCGTGCGGGCGGCGAGGATCATGCCCTGCGACATCGCGCCGCGGATCTTCTTCGGGGCGAGGTTCGCGAGGTAGACGACCTCCCGCCCGACGAGGTCCGTCTCCTGGTACCACGGGCGGATCCCGGAGACGACCGTGCGCTTCGCCCCGCCCTCGATCTCGATCTCGAGCTGGTAGAGCTTGTCCGCTCCGGCGACGGGAGCGCACGTGAGGACCTTCGCGATCTTGATGTCGAGCTTCGCGAAGTCCTCGAAGGCGATATCCCCCTTCGGCCCGTCGGCGGGCTTCGCCGGCGGCGCGGGAGCCGCGGGCTTCGCTGCTCCGGGCGTGGCGGGTGAGGCGGGCGACGTCGCGTCGGGCTTCTTCGGCTCGTCCACTCTGGTCTCCTTCTGCGCTCTCTCGGCCGCGCGAGCGCGGAGCGCCGCGACCTCGCGCGCGACCTCTTCGTCCTCGACCTTCTTGAACACGTGCTCGATCTCTCCGAGCGCCCGACCCGCGGGATCGGGCGCCGGCTCCGACCACGCACGGTCCGTGACCTTGCCATCGAGCCCGAGCTGCTTCCAGAGCTTCTCCGCCGTCCTCGGACAGAAGGGAAAGAGGGACAGCGAGAGGACCTCGAGGATCTTGACCGCCACGTTGAGCGTCGTGGCGCAGCGGTCGGGCTCGGTCTTGAGCGTCTTCCAGGGCTCCCTCTGCTCGAGGAGCTTGTTCCCGAAGGCTCCGATCTCGAGGAGGCGCTCGCACGCGGCGCGGACGCCGTAGCGGTCGAGCTCTCTCCCGATCTCGTCGTGAGCCTTCTGGGCCTTCGCGAGCGCGATCGCCTCGTGCTCGACGAGAGGAGCCCTCGCTTGCGGTACATTCCCGCCGAGCTTCTCCTTCACGAACTTCAAGACGCGCGAGGCGAAGTTCCCGAAGTTCCCGAGGAGCTCCGCGTTCACCTTCGCCTGGAAGTCCTTCCAGGTAAACTCGGAGTCTTTCGTCTCGGGAGCGCCTCGCGCGATCGTCCAGCGGAGCGCGTCCGCGGGGTACTTCTCCAGGAACTCGAAGAAGTCGATGTACCAGCCCTCGCCCTTCGACCACTTCGCGCCCTCGAGGTTGTAGAACTCGTTCGCCGGGACGTCGTGAGGGACGAGGTAAGGCTCGTCTTGCCCGAGGAGGACGGCCGGCCAGCGCAAGGTGTGGAAGACGATGTTGTCTTTCCCGATGAAGTGGATGAGGCGCGTGTTCTTCCGGTCGAGCCACCAGTCGCGCCAGGAGTCTTTCTTTCCGCGCTTCTCCGCCCACTCGATCGTCGAGCTTATGTATCCGATCGGGGCATCGAACCAGACGTAGAAGACCTTGCCGCGCGCGTCCTCGGTCTCGAGCGGGACCCTGACGCCCCAGTCGAGGTCTCGCGTGATGACCCACGGGCGGAGGTCGGTCCAGTACTTGTTGACCTCGCCCTTCACCGACTCCTTCCAGCGAGTGAAGGCTTCCGTCAGGTAAGGATCGATCTTGGGGCGCAGCTTCGGGAGGTCCACGAACCAGTTCGGCGTGTCGCGCTTCTGCGCGGGAGTGCCGCACGTCTTGCAGCGAGGGTCCGCGAGCCTGAGCGCGTCGAGCGCGGTCCCGCACTTCTGGCACTCGTCGCCGCGGGCGCGGTCGAAGCCGCAGACGTAGCAGGTGCCCACGACGAAGCGATCGGCGAGGCCCTTCTTGCAGCTCGGGCAGAAGAGCGCCGGGCCGATCTTCTCGAAGATGTAGCCGTTCTTGAGCAAGGCGAGAAAGAGCTGCTGCGTGAGCTCGTGGTGGAGCGGGAGCGTCGTCCGCGAGAAGTTGTCGAACTCGATCGCGAGCCGCTCGAACTGCCCCTTGATGACCTCGTGGTAGCGGTCCGCGTAAGCGAGAGGAGCGATCCCCTCGGCCTGAGCGCTGAACGTGATCGGCGTCCCGTGCTCGTCCGTCCCGCAGATGAAGAGAATCTCTTCGCGGCGAAGCCGCTTGTATCGGACGAAGATATCCGCGGGCAGGTACGCTCCGGCGATGTGGCCGAAATGAACCGGCCCGTTCGCGTAGGGGAGCGCGCTCGTCACGAGATACCGCATGGAGCGACCTCCTGGTCGCCATCTGGTCCGTTCGCCCTGAGCGTAGGCCGCGCGAAGCACGGCCGAAGTCGAAGGGCAACCGGATCGTGAGAGAGGCGACCATTCTATGTGCGTTGCGCCACAAGAGCGAGTTGCCCTGAGACGCTGGCGCGGCCCGGACGTGTCGCCGCCTGTGGCCCACCACCGGCGAGCGGCGATGACGAGCGGAAGCAACTCGTCTTGGGCAACGAGTGCCCGACGTGCGCACGACCGCGTTCCAGTCCTCGCCGTCCGGGCTTCGCTGCAACCGACCGCCGCCGGGAGCGATGAGCGCCGCTCAGGGCCGCGGTCTTCCCTTCGCTGGAGCTGCCTCCCGACGAGACGCGCGGTGGTCGCTCCGACGCCGCGGCTGTCGTCATTCCGGAAGCTCTGCGCCTTGTCGGCGTAACTCGGCTTCCACATGCCTGTTGCAAAGTGCACACGGTGTGGGGTTTTCGAACGTGAATGGAGATGGTAGTACCTACGTCCTTTTTGGGCCTGTCCCGGGATCTCGGGACGACCCCACCCGGTTTTCTTCCACCATTCTGAGAGGAACGTTCCATATGCGTAAGCTCGGACTATGTGCGGCCGTTGCGGCCGCTGTCGTTGGCGTTGGAATCGCGTTCGCGGGCGACATGATCGACAACCCCCAATACACCAACTGGGCGAAGTTCAAGGTCGGTACTTCCGTCACGACCAAGACGAGCATGGTCTCGGACGCCATGACGATGGATACGGAGACGACGACGACGCTCGTCGAGCTCACGAAGGAGAAGGCCGTCGTCGAGATCAAGACCAAGACCTCGATGGAAATGAAGAACGTGCCGAAGCAGCCGCCGACGGAGAACACGATGAAGATGGACGTCGCGGCGAAGATCGAGAAGGGGAAGGACGACCCGAACGCCAAGAAGGCCAAGGAGGGCACCGACACCGTCGATATCGGCGGGACGAAGTACAAGTGCAAGACGTACGAGTCCGAGTCCGAGGCCGCCGGATCGAAGACCGTCACCAAGTCCTGGATCTGTGACGACGTCCCGGGCAGCACGGTCAAGATGGAGTCGAACAGCGAGGGCGCGAACAAGAGCAAGATGACGATCATCGTCACCAAGATCGACAAGAAGTAAGCACGCCATTTCGTAGAACCGCGAGGCCGGCCTTCGGGCCGGCCTCGTCGCTTCCGGAGAGATGTTATTCTTCGTGCCATGCAAGGAAAGCACCCGAATCACAAGAAGAAGAACGGCGCCCGCCGCTCCTTCACCGAGCTCGGGACGGGAGAGTCGGACGGGCTCGAGCCGGTCTTGCCGCTCGACCTCTCGACGGTGACCTCCGTGGACGACCTCGTGCGAGGGCTCGCGAGCACGGCCTTCGGCGGCCGCCGCGCGGGAGAGGCCGCCGACGTGCTCGAGGCCATGGCGCGCGACCAGGACTGCGCGGTCGTCCTCACGGTCTCGGGGGCCATGACGATCGCGAAGATGGGCCTCGTGATCTGCGACATGGTCGAGCGAGGGCTCGTGCACGCCGTGATCTCGACGGGCGCTCTCATGGCGCACGGGTTCGTCGAGGCCTCGGGCATGACTCACTGGAAGCACGACCCGCGCATGGACGACCTCGAGCTCTACGAGAAGGGCTACAACCGCGTCTACGACACCCTCGAGCTCGAGAAGAACCTGGACGACGCGCAGCTCCTCGTGGAAGAAGCGCTCAGCGCGATCCCCGAGCAGCAGGTGCTCAGCTCGCGCTTGATCCACCAAGAGCTCGGGAAGCTCCTCGCGACACGCGCGAAGACGAAGGGCGGGAGAGGGATCCTCCGCTCCTGCTACGAGAGGGGCGTGGCGGTCTACGTGCCCGCCTTCTCGGACTCGGAGCTCGGGCTCGACGTGGCCTTGCACAACCGGAAGCGCCGCCGCGAGGGCCGGCCGGTCCGCCGCTTCGACTGCTTCGAGGACCTCGAGCATTACACCGCCTGGTGCCGCGCGCAGAAGCGGCTCGCGATCTTCACGATCGGCGGCGGGACTCCGAGGAACTGGGCGCAGCAGGTCGGACCTTACGTGGACCTCATGGCGAAGCGGATCGGTGAGAAGACCGAGCTCCTCCGCTTCCATTACGGCGTGCGAATCTGCCCCGAGCCCGTCCATTGGGGCGGCCTCTCGGGCTGCACCTACTCCGAGGGAGTCTCGTGGGGGAAGTTCGTCCCTCCCGAGGAGGGCGGCCGCTTCACGGAAGTCCTCGACGACGCCACGATCGCCTGGCCTCTCATCGTCCGCGCCGTCATGGAGCGGCTCGACCGCCGCCCCGCTCCCAAGAAGAGCTTCGCTGCCGAGCTCGCGCCGCCTCCCGCGAGCGAGAAGGCTCGCAAGAAGGCCACGCGATGAGCGAGACCAAGCCCGCGACGGGGTTCAAGCGCGCGACGGCTCTCCCGTTCTCGAAGCCGACGATCGGCGACCGCGAGGTCGACGCCGTCACGCGCGTCCTCCGCTCGGGCTGGATCACGGCTGGCCCCGAGACGGCGAAGTTCGAGGAGGAGCTCCAGGCTTACACGGGAGCGAAGCACGCGCTCACGTTCACTTCCGCGACGTCGGCCTTGCACCTCTGCCTCTCGGCGCTCGAGCTGAAGCCGGGCGACGAGGTGATCACGACGCCGATCACGTGGCCCGCGACCTGCAACGCGATCGTCCTCGCGGGAGGGAAGCCCGTCTTCGTGGACGTGGACGAGAAGACGCGCTCGATCGACGTCGGCGCGATCAAGCGGGCTTTCACGAAGAAGACGCGGGCCGTGGTCCCGGTCCACTTCGCGGGCCTCGCCGTGGACAACGACGCGATCCGCGCCGCGGCTCCGGGGGCTTTCTTGCTGGAAGACGGAGCGCACGCGATCGGGACGAAGCTCCGCGGGAAGATGATCGGCGCGACGCCCGACGCGGTCGCCTTCAGCTTCCACCCGATCAAGAACGTCACGACCGCCGAGGGCGGTTGCATCACGACGAACTCGGACGAGCTCGCGAGGAAGCTCCGCCTCCTCCGCTGGCACGGAGTGGACAAGGACGGCTGGAAGCGCCACCACGGAGTCGGCAAGGCGAGCTATGACGTCGAGGTCCCCGGCTACAAGGCGAACTCGACCGACATCCAGAGCGCCCTCGGCCGGATCCAGCTCGAGCGCCTCGAGGGAGCGATCGACCGCAGGGCCGCTCTCGCGGCGATCTACAAGGAGCGCCTCTCCGGGATCGAGGAGCTCGAGCTTCCGGCCTTCGCGCAGGGCAAGGACCGCCACGCGTGGCACCTGTTCACGGTCCTCCTCGATCCCGCGCGCGCCCGCATGAGCCGCGACGACTTCATGGAAGCTCTCCGCGAGCGGGGGATCGGGACCGGCCTCCACTTCCTCGCGGCTCACCTCCTCACGTACTACAGGAAGACGCTCGGGCACAAAGAGGGCGACCTCCCGCACGCCGAGCGCGTGGGCGATCGGATCCTCTCCTTGCCCCTCTTCCCCGACATGCGAGACGAGGACGTGGAAGACGTGGCGCGCGCAATCGAGGCCGTGCTTGCCAAGTGAGCGCGGAGCCGGCTGGTGGGGCGGGGAGCGGCGCAGCCCCTCCCACGCTCGTGGACGCGGATCGGGCACCTCGGGCGCTCCGCGTCGCGACGGTCCTCCTGCTCGGCTGGCTCGCGATCGCGGGCGCCTGGAACCACGACCTCTGGACCTACGACGAGCCGCGCGAGGCCGAGATGGCCCGCTCCATGTGGCACTCGGGCACCTACGCCTACCCCGTCCTCGGCGAGCGCCCGTTCCTGGAGAAACCGCCGCTCTTCTCGCTCTCCGTGGCCGCCGCGTTCTCGCTGACCGGAAAGAGCGTCGCGGCGGGACGCGTCGTCGCCGCTCTGTGGGCGTCGCTCGCGCTGCTGGCCGTGGCCTGGTTCGCGAGGAGACACCTGGGCCTGCGAGCGGGCCTCGTCGCCGCGCTCGTGCTCGCGACGTGCTGGCGATACTACGCCGTCGCGCACACGATGTTCCTCGACGCCGCGCTCCTCGGCTCGACGGCGTGGGCGCTCGTGCTCGGCCACACGGCGGCGCGCGAGCGGCGGCGCGCTCTGGCCGTGCTCGCCGGCCTCGCGCTCGGAGTCGCGTTCCTCGCGAAGGGCCTCGTGGGCCTCGGGCTCGTGGGGACCATCCTCGCGCTCGACGTCGCCTGGCGGCGCGACCGCGAGGGAGCGAAGACGCTCCTCCACCCGCTCGCGCTCGCGGGGTTCGTGGCGCCGGTCGTCGCCTACTCGATCGTGCTCTACCGGGCGGGCGAGCCGAACGGGCTCGCTTTCCTGAAGGAGATGTTCTGGGACAACCAGATCGGCCGCTTCTTCCGTGGATACGCCTCGAAGCGGGCCCCCTGGTATCTCTACTTCAAGATCTGGCCCGACATGACGGCGCCTTGGACGTTCTTTTCCGTCGTGGCGCTCTGGCAGGCCTGGAAGACGTCCTGCTCGAGGGACATCCAGGATGCGAGCAAGCGCGACCTCGAGCGCTTCCTGCTCCTGTGGGCCGTCGTCCCGATCCTTCTCTTGACGCTCTCTCAGGGCAAGGGGCGCTCGTACCTCGGGCCGGTCGTGCCGGCTTACGCTCTCCTGATCGCGCGCTGGTGGAAGACCGACGTGAGCACGGGGCGACTCCCGGCGTGGGGCTACGTGCTCCTGGGAGTCCTGGCGTTCGGCGGAGCGATCGGCGTCCTCGGTTTCGTGGCGTGGCGCGTGGCCTTCCTCGGTCTCTCGTGGCCGCACGCGGCCGACTCGCTCGAGGTCCTGGGAGCCCTCGTCGCCGCGGGAGCCGCCCTCGCGCTCGTCGCGCTCCCGGCCGAGCGGAGGAGATCGAGCGAGAGCGGAGCGCTGCTCGCGGGCCTCATCGCCGTGGGCGCTTACTTCGTCTTCTCGAGCGCGCCCGTCGCGAATCAGTTCGAGCGGACGAGGAGCTACCGCCCGCTCGCCGAGGACGCCTGGATGAGGGCAGGAGAGCGCAGGCTCCTCCTCTTCCACTGCAACGACAGCTGGTCGGGCACGTTCGCCTTCTACGCCGACCGCTCGACGCCCGAGTTCAGCGAGGCGTGGGACCCTCACGGCGAGCGTCTCCTCGCCGTCCTCGGCCCGGCGAGCAAGGACGTCGTCTTCGCGCCGCTGGGAGCGATCCGGAAGATCGACGGCGCGAGCCGTGGCGACCTCGTGATCGAGTGGACGGGCGTCCGCGAGTGCGAGCGGCAAGACGGCGACGACCCTTTCAAGAAGTTCGCCATGTTCCGCCGCCGCAAGCCCGACGAGCCGCCGCGAGATCCCGTCCCCGAGCGAGCGCCGTGAAGAAGGCGCTCGCGCTCGCGCTCCCGGCCGCGCTCGCGCTCGCGCTGGCGGTGCCCGGGATGTCGCGGGAGAGCTTCCCGTGCCTCCACGGAGCGCTCTACCCCGATTACCCTCCGCTCTACTTCTGGATCGCCCTCGCGGGAGCGAAGGCGTCCGGGCGCGTGGGCGCGTTCGCCGTGAGGCTCCCCTCCGCGATCGGAGCCGCGCTCGTGGCGCTCGCCGCGTCGCTCCTCGGGACGAGGCTCGCGTCGAGCCGCGTCGGCCTGAGAGCCGGGCTCCTCACGGCGGTCTTGCCGGGGCTCTGGTACGAGGAGACGCGGGCCATGATCGACCCGCTCTTCGTGGGCTGGACGACGCTGGCGGTCGCTCTCCTTGCCCAGAGCACGGGAGAGAGCGAGAGCCTCGCGCCGCGCGCCGCGCGGATCGCGGGCGGAGTGCTCGCGCTCGCGTGCGCGTGGCTCACGAAGGGGCCGCTCGGAGCCGTGCTCGTGCTCCTCGCTCTCGCGGGAGGCGAGGGGCTCGTGCTGGCTCTCTCCCCCGCGCCGGACTCGCGAGTCCGCGGGAGCGAGCGAGGGAGAGCCGCGGTCTTAGCCATGGGGCGGTTCCTCGCGCTCTTCATGTTCTTCTCCATCGCGAAGCCGAAGCGGAGCTACTACCTCATGCCCGCTTATCCGGCCGTCGGGCTCCTCGCGGCGTGTTTCTTCGAGAGGGCCAGCGGGAGGATCGCCGCGGCGCGCGAGACGATCCTGCGCGCGCTCGCGATGCTCCTCCTCCTCGTCGCCTTGCTCGCCCCCGCCGCGGGAGCATTCGACCGGGACCTCGTCGCGAACGGCCTCGGGCTCTCGCTCGCGGCTCTTCTCGGAGCCGCCTCCCTGTTCCTCTTCTCGAGGACGCGCCCGGCGCTCGCCCTCGTCGCCGCGAGCGCGTTCCTCCTCGCGGGCGCGGGAGCGGCGGCCATCCCCGAGGTCGAGAAGCATCAGTCCCATCACGCCTACCACGGCTTCGCGGAGAGGATCTTCGCGACGGGCGTCCCGAGAGAGGGGATCGCGGTCACTCCCGGCGGCGCTCACCGCGAGGCGCTCTGCTGGGAGCTCGCGCCGGTGACGACCGGGCTCGTGAACCTCCTCGCGGCCGAACCGGGCAGCCGCACGCCCGATCGCTCGACGGTCCTCTATTTCCTCAGGGCCTCGCCGCCGCGACGGACGGCCGTGATCCTCGGCAAGGAGCACCTGGGAATCTTCGAGGCCGCTCTCAGGAAGGACCTCGAGGTCGTCGCGGACAGCGCGCCCGACGAGTCGGGCGGCATGCTCGCGATCGAACGGAAGGAGTGAGCTTGCTCCACATCGTCGACACCTCGACTTACCTGTTCCGCGCGTGGGTCACGCTGCCCCTGTCGATCGCTCTCCCGGGCAAGGGAGGGCCGGCGAACGCCCTCTACGGGCTCCTCGGGACGCTCGCGAAGCTCGTCCGCGAGAAGAAGGTCGAGCGGATCGTCTGCGTCCTCGACGACGTCGCCGCGGACGACGAGCGGATCGCTCTCGACCCGAGCTACAAGTCGAAGCGACGCGAGTTTCCCGCGGAGCTCGAGCGCCAGAACACGCTCGCTCCCGAGGCGCTCGCCGCGGCCGGCTTCGCGACCGCGTGGCTCCAGGGCTGGGAGGCCGACGACCTGATCGGGACCGTCGCCCTCCAGGCGCACAAGAAGCGCGAGAAGGTCACGATCGTCGGCGTGGACAAGGACCTCCTGCAGGCGCTCGCTCCCGGCGACGCGCTCTACGACCTCGCGCGCGAACGCCTGATCCCTCACGCCGAGGCGAGCTGCGTCCTGGGAGTCGCGCCCGAGCGCACGGCCGACTTCCTCGCTCTCAGCGGCGACTCGGTGGACGAGATCGCGGGCGTTCCCGGGATCGGGAAGAAGACCGCGGCTCTCCTGATCAACGCGCTCGGCGGAGTCGCCGAGATCTACTCGAAGCTCGACCGCGTCCTCGCGCTCAAGGACCTCCGCGGCGCGAAGTCGGTCCACGCTCGCTTGAAGGAACACGAGGCCGACGCGCGGCGCGCGCTCACGCTCGCGACGCTCAAAGCGAACGCTCCCTGGAAGCTCGACCTCGCGGCGTGCGACTACCGCGGCACGACCGCGAAGGGGCGCGAGGTCCTGAGAGAAAAGTTCGGCTTCGAGAGACTGTCGGAGAGGTTTCCGAAGGCCGACGCGTAGCTCTCACGGCGCTTGTCTCACGATCTGATGAGATAGCCGCGGAGGCGCGGAGGTCGCCGAGGCCGCGCGGAGGACTGGCATCGGGATTCAGCTCTCTGCGAATCCTCGGCGCTCTCGGCGCCTCCGCGGTTCGCTTCTGTCTCACATCATCCGATGGGAGCGGTGGCCGCGATCAGTCGCAGGGAGCCCCGCCGGTCTTGTCCTCGACGCGAGTCACGGAAGCCCCGAGGGCCTTGAGCTTCGCCTCGATCTTCTCGTAACCGCGATCTATGTGATAGACGCGGTGGATCTCCGTGGTGCCCTCGGCCACTAGCCCGGCGAGCACGAGAGCGGCGCTCGCGCGGAGGTCGGAGGCCATGACGGGAGCTCCAGCGAGCTTCTCGACGCCGCGGACGATCGCGCTCGCGCCCTCCTTGTGGATGTCGGCTCCCATGCGGTTCAGCTCGGCCAGGTGAATGAACCGGTCGGGGAAGACCTTCTCCGTGACGACGGAGATCCCTTTCGCGACCGCGAGCATGGAGACGAGCTGGGCCTGGATATCCGTGGGGTATCCCGGATACGGGAGCGTCGTCATGTGCACGGCGCGCAGGTCGGGAGAGTCGCGGTGGACGCGCACGACGCCCTCCTCCTCCTCGCGCACGTAGACTCCGACCTCGGCGAGCTTGTCCACGACGGCTCCGAGGTGGTCGAGGACGACGTTCTCGATGAGCATGTCGCTCCCGGTCATGGCCGCGGCGACCATGAAGGTCCCGGCCTCGATCCGGTCGGGGATCACGGTCGCGGTGGCTCCGTGAAGCTCGGGGACGCCGGTGATCGTGAGCTGCGGCGTGCCGATCCCCTCGATCGTCGCTCCCATGCGGTTGAGCAGGTGAGCGAGGTCGTTGACCTCGGGCTCGCAGGCGGCTCCCTCGATGATCGTCTTTCCGTCGGCCAGGCAAGCCGCCATGAGCGTGTTCGCCGTCGCGAGGACGGAGCTGCCCATGCTCCCTCCGAGGAAGATCCGGGCGCCACGGAGGCGGCCCTTGGGCGCTCGCGCGACGAGGTAGCCATGGTCGAGGTCGATCTCGGCGCCGAGGGCGCGCAGACCCTTCACGTGGAGGTCCACCGGACGGAGGCCGATCACGCAACCTCCGGGCAGCGAGACCTTCGCGTAGCCGCGCTTCGCGAGGAGCGGGCCGAGCACGCAGATCGAGGCGCGCATCTGCGAGACAAGCTCGTATCTCGCGCACGAGCTCCTCTCGTGCTCGACGCGGCACGCGAGCGTGCTCGGCTCGCGCTTCTCGATGTTCACGCCGAGGTCGCGGAGGATCGCGATCTGCGTCTGGATGTCGCGGAGGTCGGGCACGTTCTTGAGGACCGTCTTCCCCTCGCTCGCGAGGAGAGTCGCGGCGAGGAGAGGCAAGGCCGAGTTCTTGGAGCCGCTCACCTGGACGCGGCCCGAGAGCTTGCGTCCGCCCTCGATGACGAGCTTCTCTCCCATGCTCTCCTCCGGAACGGCGCGTGCGGCGCGCCGCTCTGACTATCGGCGCGGAGAGAGCGCTTGCTTGAGCGAGCTCCGGGATGCCGGGCGCCGCGTGGAGAGCATGGCGCCGGTAGACCGAGACCGCAGGGTCTCGGTCCATCGCGGGGGGCGCGTAAGCCCCCCATCCGGTGAAACGAGCGAGCGTCAGCGAGAGGAGTCGGTGGCCTCGAAGTCGTGGCGGACGCAGATCTGGTCCGGGTTCCAGCCCGCCTGGGCCACGGAGCGCGGGAGGTTGTCGGTCCAGTGGCGCTTCCATTCATCCAGGGAGGCGGCGCCCTCGCGGCGAGCGTCCTCGAGCCCGAGGGCGCCCACGCGCTCGCGCGCGACCTCGGTCACCTTGAAGTGCCTGCCTCCGAGGGAGAAGAAATCTCCCACGTCGAGCCACTGGTAGAAGCGACGCGCTGCGGTGCTCGCTCCTCGGAGGACCCGCACGACCAGATCGTCGGT
>JACQDU010000586.1 GCA_016200955.1 bacterium | reverse complement strand
CGGCCCTCGCGACGGGCGCCGTCTCCCGGTTCGCGCGCGCGCCGCAGCTCGCGCACGCCGACGACGACGACCCGGCGGGCAAGGGAGCGCCGCAGTGCACGCACTTCCGCTTCTTCTCGGCCGGCTTCCTCACGTCAGACGATTTCCTCGTAGCTCGTCCCGTCGCGGCGCTCGTCGATGAATTTTCCCAGCGTGATGTTCGCGCGGAAGGGGTTCGCGAGGACCCTCGCCGCTAGGCCGAGCGCCGAGAGGACGGACTTCCAGCGAGGGAGCGCCGCTCGCCTCCTCACGAAGCGCTCGATGCGAGCGCGTTCGGCCCCAGCCGCCCACGACTCGAGCGCCAGCTCGAGCGCGAAGTCGTGGAAGCCGAGCAACGTGCTGCACACGAAGAGCACGTGGAGGCCGCGCGCGTCGAGCGAGACGGGCACGGGCCCTCCCGCGAGAGGGTCTTTCAGGAAGACGGCGTCGGCCCAGAGAGGCCGCTCCCGCGTGACCTCGCGCTTCTTCTCCATGAGCTTCCGCGAGCGGTGGTGGACGCTCGCTCCGTAGAAGGAGAAGCCGAGCGAGCGGAGCATGAGCTCGATGTCGGAGAAGAGCTTCTGTCCCTCGTAGGGCTGGCAGTACCAGACCTCCACGAGGAGAGCGACGGTCCGCTTCGAGAGGGTCTCCCTCGCTC
The DNA here is from genome assembly GCA_016200955.1 of bacterium. Lineage (GTDB taxonomy): Bacteria > Planctomycetota > J058 > J058 > JACQDU01 > JACQDU01. The sequence goes on along the minus strand of JACQDU010000586.1, from coordinate 9,793 downwards.
CAAGGAAGACCTCGAACTCGGTCGCCTGCGTGTCGAGCTTCAGGAACTCTCCGTGCTGCGGCTTCCCGGGAAAGCGCGCGAGGACGCGGTCGAGCGTCGTCGCGCTCACCTCGGTCTCGCCGGTGGGCTCGAACTTCTCCATGCGGTAGCGGTGAGCGAACGGGAGGTTGATCGGGCGGAGCGAGTCGTTCGTGCTCGCGGAGCAGCGGTGGAGCGTCGCCCGGCCCTCCTGGCCCGCGAGCGCGGCGGGCTCGATCGAGACCTCGCCCCACTCGGTCGAGCCGGCGTAGCGGGCGCGCAGCCTCTCGCACTCGGGGAGGTCCGGCTCGAATGCGAGGACCGTCGTCCTGCGAGCGATCGGCTCGACGACCGGGTGGACGCCTCCTCGCACGCCCACGTCGACGAAGCCGAGGCCGCGCTCCTTGAGCGTGGCGCCGGGCCCGCTCGCGGCGAAGTCCGGGTCTTCCGCGATCTCGTTCATCGCTGCGTGGGGCGACTCTCGTCGCCCCCGCCCCCTGCGAGAAAGAACGCCCGCGTTCTCAGGTCGAAGTAGTCCTTGCCCCGGACGAGGCCTCCCTTGCGCGCGAGCCGGAACTCCAGCGAGACGCGGTGCGGGAGGTGGTCGTCTCTCCTGAACGTCCTGTGAGGCGTGAGCGCGCCGAAGAACAGGACGTCTCCCAGCGAGAGGTCGAACGACCTCGTCTCCTCGAACGACGGCGCGGGGAGGACGTTGTGGAAGACGCCGCCGTCCACGTGAGGGACGGGCTCCTGCGCTCCCACGATCGCGAACTCGATCGTCGGGTGCCGGGACGGCTTCTCCTCGAGAGGCACGAAGACCGTCGCGACCTCCCGGTGTCCGCGCGCTCCGAGCGAGAGCTGGTAGGCGATGTCCTGATGCCACGGGACGAAGTGAGTCATCTGCTTCACGTGGCGGATCTGGGGCGGAAAGACGAGCTGATCGAAGCCGCGGCAGACCGAGAAGAGCGGCTCCAGGTCCACCCCGCGCCAGACGTCGTACCAGCGCTGGTCCACGCGCACGGCGTCGGGCGCGACTCCCTGGATCTCGGCGCGCGCGTTGAGGGAAGGCGTGGCCGGCGCCGACTCCGCGGCGACGATCGCCGCTCTCGCCTTCCTGAGGGCGCCCGGGTCGAGGAGACCGCGGATCACGTGGAGGAAGTTCGTGTCGTCCACGACATGCGACTCGCGAGGCTCAGGTCGCATGGAGATCGACCTCCTCGCGCTTCGCGTAGCGGCCGGGGCGGAAGGTCTCACCCGATCGGAGGTACGTCGAGAGGAGGACGTGGCGCGAGCGGTTGCTCGTGTTGGCGTGCGAGCCGTGGACGGTGTGCGAGTGGAGAAGAACCACCGCTCCTCGCGGCACCGTGAGGTCCGCGCGCTCGTAGCCCGGGGGAAGCACGGCTTCCATCTTGTTCGCGTTGGGGTCCTGCCTTCCCTCGGTCGGAGCCGGGTTCTCGACCGCTCGCACGGGGAGCACGGGCTCCTTGTGCGTGCGCGGATAGGCGATCAGGCCGCCGTTTCCGGGAGCCGTGTCCTCGAGCGCGCACCAGGCAGAGGCGAACGCGTCTCGCTTCGCCTCGACGTAGTGGTTGTCCTGATGCAGGCTGAAGCCCGGCGTGCCGGGCCTGCAGAAGAAGAGCTCGGTCTGGAGCCCCGAGGCTCTCCCGCCGAGGATCCGCTCCATGATGAGGACGAGCTCGGGTTTTCTCAGGGCCTTCATGAAGCGCGCGTCGATCCGGTGAGGATGCATGACCGGCACGAAGGAGCCGCCTCGATACGACGGCAGCTCGTGCGAGGCGGCCACGAGCTCCTCGCACTCCCCCTTCGTCCACACGTCGTACTCGACGTGGAATCCGAGCTCGCGGTAGCACAGCAAGGCCAGCTCGGGATCGCGCGCGAACAAGACCACTAGAAGGGCCCCCGGAACCTGCTCTCCCAGGTATAGAAGCTCTCGCCCGAAAGGTCCATTTCTTTGAGGCCGAGCTTCTTCTCGATGACGCGGATGATCGTCACGGCGTTCGGGTAGAACTCGCTCTCGAGGCAGCGGGTCGTCGGGCAAGGAACGTGGGCGAAGCCCACGCGCGAGACGGGAGATCTGAGCTTGCCCCAGCACTTCTCCATGATCCGGGCGGCCAGCTCGGCGCCGAAGCCGCAGAAGCTCCAGTCGTAGTCCGCGACGACGCAGTGGCCGGTGCGGGCGCAGGACTCGATGATCGGGCCATCGTCCAGCGGTGCGATCGTGCGCGGGTCCACGACCTCGACCTCGACGCCCTCGCGCGAGAGGATCTCCGCCGCCTTGAGCGCCTCGACGTTCATCCAGGAGGTCGCGACGACGGTCGCGTCCTTTCCCCTCCTGAGCACGTTCGTCTTCGAGAGAGGGATGCCGTCCTCGCCGCACGTGACCTCGCCCGACACGTCGTAGAGCCAGCGGTGCTCGAGGAAGACGACGGGGTTGTCGTCGCGGATCGCCGAGATGAGGAGGCCCTTCGCGTCGTTCGGCGTCGTCGGCATGACGACCTTGAGCCCGGGCACGTGAGCGAAGACCGACTGGAGCGACTTCGAGTGCTGCGCTCCCTGGCCCCAGCCGCGCCCTATGATCGCGCGGATCACGAGAGGCACCTCGAGCGTCCCGCCCGAGAGGTAGCGGAAGTTCGAGACCATGTTCAGGAGCTGGTTCATGGCGAGGAGGAGGAAGTCCACGCGTATGTGGACGTGGATCGGCCGGAGCCCGCTGATCGCCGCTCCGAGCGCCATGCCGGTCATGGCCTCCTCCGAGAGAGGCGTGCCGAAGCAGCGCTCCTTCCCGAAGCGCTCGACGAGGCCCTTCGTGCTCCCGAAGATCCGCTTGTGGTCGGGCACGTCGAGGCCGAAGACGAAGACGTTCGGGTCGCGGTCCATCTCCTGGACGATCGCTTCGTTGAGCGCGTCTCGGAAGGAGAGCGTGCGCGTCATGCGAAGACGTCCTTCTCGAGGTCGCTCGCGGGAGGGAACGGCGCCTTCTTCGCGAGAGCGATCGCGCTCTCGAGCTCTCGCTCGATCTCCTGGTCGATCTGGTCCACGGTCTTCCGCTCGACGCCGCCCTCGAGGAGGCGCCGCCGCACGAGCTGGATCGGGTCGCGCTTCTTCCACTCCTCGAAGGAGGCTCGCGTGCGGTATCCGGCGTCGAAGTCTTCCGCGATCCCGACGTGCTCGACGTAGCGGTAGCACCGGAAGTGCAGGAAGGCCGGCTGCCCCGTCTCCCTTTGCTTCGAGATCGCCTCGCGCGTGAGGTCCGAGAGGACGGCGGGGTCCGTCGAGTCCGAGCGCGCGACGTGGCAGCGGAAGCGCTCGACGATCGCCTCGATCGAGTCGTAGCCGTGCCTCTCCTCGGCCGGGGAGTGGATCGCAAGACCGTTGTCCTCGCAGACGAAGAGGACGGGGAGCCGCGCGAGGCACGCGTAGTTCAGGCTCTCCCAGAAGACGCCCTCGTCGATCGCTCCGTCGCCGAAGATCGCGGCGGCGGTCCGGCCGTTCTTCCTGCGCTGATTCGCGAAGGCGGCGCCGAGAGCGAGCGGGATCGTCGTGCCGACGACGGCCGACGTGCCGAGAAAGCCGTGCGCGGGAGAAGCCAGGTGCATGGAGCCCGCCCGGCCCCTCGCGTGAGCGCTCGAGCGGCCGTAGATCTCGGCGAAGAAGCTCCGCGGATCGTTCGTCCGCGCGAGGTAGATCCCGTGGCTCCGGTATGTCCCGAGGACCTGGTCCTCGGGCGAGAGGGCGTCGAGGACTCCCACGACGACGGCTTCTTGCCCTATGCAGAGATGCACGGGCGTCTTCATCTCGTTCTCGGAGTAGCGCTCCTGGATCTTCTCCTCGGCGCGCCTTATGAGCTGCATCTTCCTGTAGAGCGCGAGGTCCCGATCGCTCACGAGTGTCGGTCCCTCACTTGACCCTCTTGAAGTAAGCGTGGAGCTGATCGCTCACGTAGTCGATGTCCTCGCTCGAGAGGCCCTGGTGGACGCCGAAGTGGAGGCCGTTCCGGCCGACGAATTCCGCCGCGGGGAACTCGCCCGAGCGGTGGCCCATCCACTCGAACGCCTTGTGCTGAGTGGGGAGGCAGCCGAACAGCGTCTTGCACTGGATCTCCTTCGACTCCAGGAAGGCGTAGAGCGCGTCTCTCCCGTGCTTCTCGTCTTTCAGGACGAGGGAGAACGCGTGGGGCGAGATCTTCTCGTGCTCCTCCTCGACCAGGAAGTGAGCGAACGGCCGCAGGTCCTTCGTGAGCGCGAGGAGCGTGACGAGATGAGCCTTCCTCCTGTTGAAGGTGTCGTCGAAGGCGAGCGTGCCCTCGATCCCGAGCGCGGCCTCGAGGTCGTTCATCTTCGAGTTGTAGCCCATGCGCTGGAAGTCGAAGTAGTTCGAGCCCGCCGGCCTCCCGTGGGACTTCACGGAGCGGCAGATCTCCGCGAGCCGGTCGTCGTTCGTGACGACCATGCCTCCCTCGCCCGAGTAGACGAGGTGAGCGGCGAAGAAGCTGAAGGCTCCCATCGCGCCGAGCGTGCCGACGACGCGGCCCTTGTAGGTCGCCCCGTGCGCCTCGCAGGCGTCCTCGATCACCGTGAGCTTCCGCGCCCGGGCGATCGCGAGGATCGAGTCCATGTCGCAGGGCTTCCCCATGGTGTGCACGACCTGGATCGCGCGCGTCTTCCCCGTGATCGCGGCCTCGATCTTCGCGGGGTCGAGGTTGAGCGTGTCCACGCGGATATCGACGAACTTCGGCATGAAGCCCGCAGCCAGGATCGAGTTCGCCGTCGCCACGAACGCGAGAGCGGGCGTGATGATCTCGTCGCCGCGCTTCGCTCCCAGGTCGTAGAGCGCCGTGTTCGCGACGATGTCCGCGTCGGTCCCCGAGCTCACGGCGATCGCGTGCTTGTAGCCGAACTTCTCCGAGAAGAGCTTCTCGAACTCGCGGACGTTCTCGCCTTCGGAAGCCCAGCTCTTCGCGATCGCCTTCTCGAGGCGGTCGCGCGCGACTTTTCCGATCTTCGGGTTGCCGAAAGGGATCCTCATGGGCTCGCTTGCCTCCGGGAGCGCACCTTGCTGTCAGTCGCCCGACATGCGCTTGAGCCTTCGGGACTCGCCCGTCGCCATCTCGACCGCCGGCTCGTAGAAGATGATGCTCGACCCCGACCGCTCGAACTTGAAGGGGACCCTGAGGAGCCGCAGCTTCTCCGCGATCCGCGCGTGGTCCTTCGAGGAGCTTTCCGCCGATCGCTCCGGCGTCGAGGGCGGCCGCGTAGGCCTCGTCGATGAACGAGGTGCTGATCTTCGTGCTCAGGTCTCGCTTGATGCGCCAGAGGTCGTGGAGGAGCTTCCCGAAGGCGACGATATCCTGCGCTCCCTGGAGGATCGCGAGCCCCTCGTCCACCATCTTGCGAATGGTCTGGAGCTGCTTCGTCTTCTCGACCGACGCCTCGATCACGCTCCGCGCGATGTCCGACGCCGTCCGCGCGAGGCCCGTGTAGATGAGGAGCAGGTGGTCGTTCAGCTCCTGGAGGCGCGCGGGGACGACCGTGATCGGCTGCACCGTGACCTCACCCGTCTGGGAGAAGTCGAGGCGGTTGAAGCCGCCGAAGGCCGACATGTACTGGTCCTGGCAGCCCACGTCGTCCTTGACCTTCTCCTGCTCGAGGTAGACCGCGTCGGCCGCGAGCTGGCGCTTCGAGACCATGACTCCCTTGAGCGCGTAGAGCGAGTGGAGGAGCCCGACCATGAAGGCCGAGCTCGAGCCCATGCCGCTCCTCGCGGGCAGGTCGCCGTCGTAGTGGATCTCGAGGCCCGAGGGCATGTCCAGGTAGCGCATCGCCTCGCGCACGAGAGGGTGCTGGATCTCGTCGAGCTCTCGCACGAGCTCGATCTTCGAGTAGACGACGCGCGTCCGGTGCTCGAAGAACGGGGGGAGCGGGCGGCACGTGACGTAGGCGTACTTGTCGATCGTCGTCGCGAGGACCGCGCCGCCGTGCTCGCGGACCCAGGCCGGGTAGTCGGTCCCGCCGCCGAAGAAGGACATGCGGTACGGCGTTCGGCTGATGATCACGCGCCCAGCTTGGCTTGGCCCATTCCGCGCGTCAACAGTCCCGCTTCGCGCGCGGCGGATTCGAGAGCTAACTTGAGTTTCCGGTTCTCTCCCGGGCTCCGTATCTAGACCCGGGAGACGCGAGCGTGCAGAAGACCATGCAAGCGCCCGAGAGAGAGGCCGGCGAGCAAGACGACGCGGCCCTCGTGCGCCTGGCGCGCTCGGACGACTCCTCGCGGGAGAAGGCCTGCCTCGAGCTCTACGAGCGCTACAAGGACGAGGTCTTCTCGTTCCTCCTCCGGCTCGTGGGAGAGCGAGAGCTCGCCCTGGACACCTCCCAGGAAGCCTTCTTCCGGCTCTACCGCTTCCTCGACCGCTTCGACCCGGAGAGGCCGTTCCGGCCGTGGCTCCACCAGATCGTGCGGAACGCCGCGCTCGACGCGCTCAGGCTCCGGCGGAAGGAGAAGCACATGCTCGCGGACGCTCCTCCCGCCGAGGCTCGCGGCGAGAACGGGGGAGTCGTGGGAGAGGTCGCCGGGCGCGAGGAGATCGCGGACGCTCGCCGCGCGATCGACGCGCTCCCGGAGGAGACGCGCGCTCTCCTCCTCCAGCGCCACGGGCTCGGCATGAAGCTCGAGGACCTCGCGGCGTCGTTCTCCTGCACCGAGAGGACCGTGAGGAACAGGCTCCACATGGCCGCGAGCGAGCTGGCGCACGTCCTCCGCGAGATCCGATCCAGGAAGAGAGGCCGGTCATGACCGCTCCCTGCTCCGAGATGGCCGCTCTCCTCGCCGCGCGGAAGCTCGGCTTGCTCGAACCGTCCGACCTGGCCGAGCTCGAGGGTCACCTCGCGGGCTGCTCCTCTTGCCGCGAGGTCGAGGGAGACCTGGAGCTCGCCTTCGCGGGCGCCGAGCTCTCTCCCGCGAGGGCGCCGGACGGAATCCGCGCCAAGCTCGCGGCTCGCATCCAGGAAGAAAGGAAGAACGCCGTGGCCCCCGTTTCCATCCTGCTCTCGTGCACTTATTGCCACGACGCTCTCTCCAGGGAAAACGACGCACGTTCCGCCGCAGGCGGAACGTCAGGTGTGGTCTTCTGCGCGAGCTGCCTCGCTCCCTGCCACGAGGACTGCTTCCTCGAGCACGGGAAGTGCAGCACCTTCGGCTGCGACGAGACGCGCTTCGTCCAGCCTCGCAACGTCCTCATCGCGGCCGACGCTCCGAGGGGGCGGCCGTCCCTCCCCTCGAAGACGGCGTTCCGGGGAAGGAACCGGATCCGCCGCTTCGTCCCGCTCGCCCTCGGCGTCCTCGGGATCGGAGGGTTGGTCGCCGCAGCGGCCTTCCACGCGAAGACTCTCAGCGACGAAGCTCGCGAGCGCGAGCGGGACACCGCCGAGCGCGCCCTCGCCCAGACGAGGGAAGCCCAGGAGAGGGTGATCTACGAGGAGCGAGCGCGCCAGAAGGCCGCGGCCGACGAGCTGGCGCGGCACGACGACGAAGCGCGAGCGCGTCTCGAGGAGGAGGACAAGCTGGCTCGCGAGCTCGACCTCGCTCGCCGCGAGAAGGAGCGCGTGGACGCCGACGCTGCGCGAAGGAAAGCCGAGGAGCTCGCGAAGAGGACGGAGATCGACGAGCTCAAGGCGAGGCTCGCCCAGACCGAGGACCGGTTCAACGAGCTCGCGCGCAAGAAGGACATCGACCAGAAGCGCCTCCTCGACGAGCTCGACCGCGCGAGGCGCCAGGCCGAGCAGGACCGAGCCTCGCTCGTGGGCTCTCTCGAGGGCACGGTGCTCCTGAAAGGGAAGCCTCTCGCGAACGCCGAGATCCACTACATGGCGAAGGCTCTCTGGCAAGTGGACGAGGGCGGGCGAGGCCACTGGGGCTCCACGAGCGGTTCGACCGTCACGACCGACGCGAGCGGCCACTACCTGCTCTCCGACCTCCGCCCGGGCGAGTGCGCGTTCGACTTCTGGCAGGGAGACGAAGCCGGCCTCCGGGTCGGGAAGTGCCTCGCGGGCGTCATGATCGTCACGGGCAAGACCGCGAAGCAGGACTTCGAGCTCGGGCCGGGCACCGTGGTCCGCGGCGGGATCTCCGTTCCGCCGGGAGCGGACGCGACGCTCGCGCGCCTCTCGCTTCTGGGCGCCGTGAAGAACGCGTGCGACACCTCCGCGATCCTCCTCGGGGATCTCACCCGCGCCGACGGCCGGCCGCGCGGCGTCTACTGCCTGCAGATGTTCGGCTCGCCCCCGGGCCAGGGGAAGCAGCTCCTGACGGCCCGGCTTCCGGGCTACGCCACGGTCGTCGCCGACGTGACGCTGGACGGCGGGCAGCCCTCTCTCAAGGGCCCCGACCTCGAGCTCGGGAAGGGCTTCACGATCACGGGCCGCTTGCTGAGAAGAGACGGCACGCCCGCCGCCAAGACGGCGTTCTGGCTCCAGCTCGTCGAGCGCTCGTTCAGCGAGGGGCTCGTGACGGACGAGCAGGGGCGCTTCCAGGTGCGCGGGCTCGCTCCCGGGAAGAAGTACCGGATCCTCGTCAACGACGGTCCTCACGTCGCGGAGTTCCTTTGCTCCGACGACACCGCGCTCGGAGACCTCCCGTCGGGCGACTGATGGCGACGGCTCACGATTCGTCACATCTCTCCCAAGTTGCCAAGGCCTACACGATGCCCGCATTGGTCGATCGGCCCATTGATCATTGAACATTGACGATCGAGGGCGAGTCCCGGCACGCTCGATCTTCAATGATCGATCTTCTATGACTCGATCGACCAATCCATCGACGACTACGAGGGTCGCGAAGATGTGACGAATGGTGAGTGGCGACGGCCGCACGTTGATGAGTGGGGACGGGCCTCCCGGCCGTCCTGGACGGGCGAGGACGCCCGTCCCCACCATCGCGATCAGGCGCAAGCGGTTCAAGCCGCTCGCGGTCCCCTCGAGCGTCTTCCCCGGGAGCTTGAGCCGCACGCGCGCTCCGAGGAGAGGCATGCGGTCCGCGGCGCGCGAGAGGATGAGCGCTCCGCCGCCTTTCTGGACGGTCGCGTAGTGTCCTTCGAGCAAGCCCAGGAAGAGGCGCAGCGTTTCTTCGAGAGAGACGGGCGAGCCCTTCTCGATGCGCAGGCTCGTCGCGCTCTCCCGGAGCTCTTTCGGGAAGGACTCGAGCGGCGTGTCGACGTTCATGCCGACTCCCAGGACCAGGACGTTCTCGCCCCTGTCCTTCGAGAGCTCGGCGAGGACTCCACCGATCTTCTTTCCCGAGAGAAAGACGTCGTTCGGCCACTTGAGCGCCGTCGCGACGCGCCCGACCGTATCGAGCGCCTCGCTCGCGGCGAGCCCGCCCAGGAGAGTGAGCGGCGCTCGCCCGAGCATGGCCTCGTCGGGCCGCAAGACGAGCGAGAGGTAGAGCCCACCCTCGGGAGAGGCCCACGAGCGCCCGAGGCGGCCCTTCCCGCCCTTCTGGCGGCGCGCGACGACGAGCGTTCCCTCGGGCGCTCCCTCGCGCGCGAGCTCGCGGGCACGGTCGTTCGTCGAGACGAGCTCGTCGTGAAAGACGGCGCGCTTCCCGAACGAGGTCCGCTCGAGGGCGGCGCGGGCGATGGCCGCCTCGTCGAGGGGCGAGCTCTCCTTCTTCGAGCTCACGCTCGCTTCTCCGGGCGACCGAAGCGCGCGATCGCGCCGGTGACCTCTCCCGCGTCGTTCCGGATCGGGGCGAGGTCGACCTC
>JACQDU010000017.1 GCA_016200955.1 bacterium | reverse complement strand
AGGGGTGGTCGTGGCACTGGGCGCATGCGATGCGATTGCCCAGGAAGAAGCGCGCGGTCTTCCCCGCGAGGTCGGACGGCGCGCCGCCGAGGAGCACGTAGAAGCTCGCCGGGTCCTTCCGCGCGTCGTCGGTCTTCGCGCCGAGGATCGCGGACGCGATCTCGTCGAAGGGAGCGTCGGCCTGGATCTTCGTCGCGAGCCAGTCCACGAACAGCGGGCGGTCGATCGAGTCGAGGTAAGCCTCTCTCCCGAGGAGAGCGACCATGAGAGTCTCCGCGTAGTGCTCCGCGCACTCGCGCGACGAGAGGAGGCGCTCGACGGTCCGGCGCACGCCGTCCTTGTCCTCGCACGCGAGGAATGCCTGCGACTCCTCGACCGTCGGGATCCTTCCCGCGAGGTCGAGCGTCAGGCGCCGGAGAAGCTCTCCCCTGGACGCATCGGGCGCGGGGACGACGCTGGCGTCCTTCCACGCCGCCGCGAAGAGCTCGTCCAGGTCCTTCGTGAGCTGGGGAACCGGCGGCAGGTCGTCCTTGGGAGCGACGGCCGCGGCGCCGGTCGTGCCGCTCGTGGGCGCGGGCGCGGGCTTCGCCGGCGCCATCATGCCCTCGGGCTCCATCGACTGCGCGAGCGCGCTCGCGGGCAGGAGAACGACGATCGAGGCGAGCAGCGAGAAGACGAGCCGGCGCACTCGGACCTCCCGCGCGTCCGGGATCGGGACGCGGACCCGAACACTTTAGCCGGACCCGCCAAAGCGAGCCGCGAGCAAGTTGTAAGGAAGCTGCAAGTCCTGGACTCCGCACTCTCTATGGAACGCAGCGAACCGCCGCTTGCACGGATCGCGGAACGCGCCGCGTGACCTCCGCTCCGCGAGGAATCGAGGCACGTGGGCCACGACGATCCGCAGTCGGTGCGGCTCGATCGCCGGAGCCTTTCGAGAACGATAGGCTCCCCCAAGCTCACGAGCGGCGGATGACCTCTCCGAGGGCTCGACGAGCCTAGACCTCGTCGGGAACCGGAGCGGCCTCGCTGTCCTCGGCGGCGAAGTGCGGATCGTAGAGAGCGTGGAGCGCTCCCAGGTCGATGCGCTTCAAGAAAGTCGAGTAAGTGAGGTAAGCCGCGAGGAAGCGGAGGTCCCTCGCCCACCCGGGGAGGTGCTTCGGCGGGAGGAGGATCCCTTCCTGCTCGAGCTCGCGCAGCGCCGGGATATCCTCGAGAGCGATCTTCCCGACGAACAGGCGCGCCACGTCGTCGAGCCTCCCGTGAGGAACGGCCACGTGGAGATAACCGTGGATCCGCGTGAGCCCGTCCAGGTAGACCACGTCTTTCGTGAACGGAGCGCCGCCCTCGACCTTCCCGCCGCGGACGCAGCGCTGGGCGTTGTCGAAGGCCTCGAACTTCTCGTCGCCGCGCTCGAGGAAGAAGCGGTAGAGCTCGAGGAAATCGGCTCCCTGGGCGCTCATCTCGATCGCGATGATCCTGTCCGCGAGGCGTCTCAGGCGGTCGACGTCGATGACGCCGGAGATGAACTCGGCGAAGACGGCGAGCCCCTCCTGGATCCGCATGGTCCTGGGAGCGCCCTTCGCGAGGAGGCGCAGGTGAGGCTGCTGTCTCCCGTTGAGCGTCGTCGCCACGTGGACGAGGCCTTCGTGGACGACGAGGATGTCGACCTCTCGCGTCGAGAAGCGCGCGTCTCGCCGGACGCGCACGCGGTCGGGGCCCGCGATCGCCTTGGACGCTATGTCGTCCGCGAGAGCGACCTTGATCCCCTCTCCCGGGAGCTCCTTCGTGAAGCGCGCCTCGAGGAGCGGCGCGACCTCCTCCGCCGTGAGCTTCTGCTCGTCGGGCGCCCCGAGGGCCGCCGGGCGGAAGACCGAGAGCGATCGGTTCAGGTGCTTCGCGAGGTCGGAATTCGTCGTCGTGCCGTCGACGTAGTGCGTGCTCGCGTCGCCGTAGAGCTCGCGCGAGCACTGGTAGAACGCGTCGGTGCCGACTGCGCAGAGCATGCGAGCGGCGGTCTGGTAGCTGTCGCACGTGCTCCTGAGCCACGCCTCGACCGGGTTCTGTCCCTTGAGCGACGCGTGGATCTCGGCGAGCGCCTTCTCCGCGTGCTCGAGCTCTTCCCGCTTGTCGGGATAGACGGGGCGCTGGAGCTCGCGCTCGCCGGTCGCGAAGAAGGCCTCCTTGACCTCGGGCTCCCACTCGAGGCTCGGGAGGATCTTGATCTCCTTGGACGCCGTGACGATCCCGTTCGAGATCCTCGTGAGGAACTCGATCCACCGCGCGCGCTCGCCGCCGAGCTTCTGCGTGATCCGGCCGAGCTGGGGCGTCGTCGGAGCGGGACCGGGAGAGGGCTCCGCGACGGCCGGCGCGGTCTCGACGTCGCCCTCGAGCGAGGAGGCCTCGATGCGGGCGAGCCTCCGGGCGTGGCGCGTGAGAGGCCCGCGTGGGGTCTCCCTGCCAGTCCGGGCCGGGGGAGACGAAAGTCCCCCCACGGAAGACGTCGGAGGCTCGTGCTTACCTGGCGGCGAGTTTTGGGTATGGGCCAGCGATCAGAACTCCTCGAGCCCGCGCGACCGATCCAGCTCGACCTGGGCGAGCTTCCTGTAAGTCGTCGCGAGCCCGTCGTCCGGGTGGGCCTTCTCGATGCTCGAGAAGACCTGCTCCGCACGGCGGTAGTCGCGGATGAAGTAAGAGACGTAGCCGAGCACGAGCTGCGCGTTCCCGTCCTCCGGGTGAGACTTCGCGAAGCTCTCGAGCTTCTCGATCTGCGCCTTGAGCGCCTTCGTCTCCCCGTAGAAGTTCCGCGCGTCGACCTTGATCCTCGGCCAGTCCGGGTTCCTCGCGGCCCCATCGCGGATCGCGAGAGCGGCCTCGGTGTAGTCGCCGGTCGCGAAGAGGGCCTGGGCGAGGAGGTAGCTCGCGTAACGAGAGGTCGGCCTCGCCTCGCGGGCGGCGCGGAAGGCCTGCGCGGCCCGCTCGAACTGGCCCTGCTCGAGGAGGTGGATCCCGAGCTGCTCGCACTCCTCGTCGCCGAGAGCGGGCGCCGAGACGGTGCCCGGGGTCGTCGCGTGAGCGTCGCGGAGGTTCGAGGGCTTCGGCTCGGGAGCCGAGCTGTTCTCACCCTCGCCCGCCGGGACGACCTTGATCTTCGGGTTGCCCTGGGGCGCCGCGGACGCGTGGCCGTCCGGGACGAGAGGCGTCTTCGAGTCCCAGGCGCCGCCCGAGAGCGCCGCCTTGATCTCGTTGTTGAGCTTCGTCTCGAGGAGAGAGTCGGAGGCGATCGTCCGCCAGTTGTAACGAGGCTGGTGCTCGTTCAGCGACTCGACGTCCGAGTCCTCGACCTGGAGGAGGACGCGGCACTCGACGTCCCAGTAATCACCCTCGTCGAAGATGCGCGCGAGGATCGTCCGGCGCGTCTTGTCGAAGAAGGCGTTGTCCTGGTTCACCTCGGCTTCGATCTCGCCGTAGTGATAGCTCGCCTTCTTGACGACGGCGTAGCGGTTCACGACGTGATAGGTGGTGTTGTAGACCCTCTGGTAATTCCCGAAAGCGATCGGGTAAGTCACGTTCGCCGGCGCTTCGGCGTGCCGGACGGACGAGCCCTGGGCGCAACCTGTGACGAGCGCGAGGACAAGACCCGGCAAGAGGACTCTGCGCATCGGTGGAACCTCCGTCTGTACTGGCACGCCAACGGTGGGCCTTTGGTTCCCCTGCGCGCGTGAGGAAAACCGGCTTGGTCGTGTCGCGTTTCAAGGCCCAGGGCACGCCTGAGATCGCGTCGGGGACAGATTAGACGCAGCCGATCCGACGTTCAAGTAAGCCCGCGCGATTTGCAAACGCAAGGCGCCTTGACGCATAGTGTTCCATGAGGGCGAGCCCGTCCCGGATCCGGACCGCTCTCGACGGCTCACGTCTCGGAGTGCATGAGAGAAGGCCTCGCCGGGCGCGCGAATGGAACTAGCTCCGCTCAAGGCCGCTCTCGAGACGAGCAATCCCGGGCTCGTCGTGCAGAGGAAGCTCGGGGAAGGAGGAGAGGGCGAGGTCTTCCTCGCCCGGCTCGAGCCCTCGCCCCAGGCGGCCGCGCGGGGAGAGAAGCCGCGGGAGGTCGCGCTCAAGCTGCTCAAGGCCGCGAAGCCCGCGCGGCTCAAGCTGGCGCTCAAGCTCAAGCACCCGAGGATCGTCGAGGCCCTCACGACGGGAGAGGTCCTCGGGCTCCCTTACCTGCTCATGGAGTTCTTCCCGGGAGAGCCGCTGCGCGCGAGGCTCCAGAAGGGGCCGCTTCCGCTCGACGACCTCCGCACGATCTTCGTCGCCCTCACGGACGCGCTCGAGCACGCTCACGGGAGAGGGATCGTCCACCAGGACGTGAAGCCCGAGAACGTCCTCGCGCTCGAGACGGAGAGCGGCCTCGACGTGAAGCTCGCCGACTTCGGCCTCGCGACCGAGCTCGAGGACGGAGAGAAGCGCGCTCTCCTCCTCTCGCGATCCTTGCGTTCGGGCGAGGAAGACGACCTGCGCGCGCTCGCGGGCACGCTTCCTTACCTGGCTCCCGAGCGCCTCGACGAGAGCTCGCGAGAGCCCGACGCGCGCGCCGACATCT
>JACQDU010000569.1 GCA_016200955.1 bacterium | reverse complement strand
TCGCGGCGCGCTCGATGCGGGCGGCGTCGTCCTGCGACTCCGCGGCGGCGCGCTTGTCTTCCGCGGCTTGCCGGCGGTCTCCCAGGACGCGGTCCTGATCGGCGTCGATGGGAGTCGGGGCCTCGTCCTTGTTCTCGCCCGCCGCGCGAAGGGCGGGAGCGAGCGCGAGCGCGGCCGCGAGCGCGAGCAGGAGGTGTCCCTCGCGAGCTCTCGAAGTCATCGGCCACCACCTGCGGGAGTGTGCGAGGCGACGGGCGCGACGCCGCTGCCTCTCGGCGCTCCTCGCGGCGGCTCCTGCGGCAGGCGGCAACGCTCGCGGACGAGGAGAGAGCCGCCCGAGTCCCTCGCGATCGGCTCCCAGAGCTGGGTCAGCGCCGCGAGCTCGTCTTTCCTGGAGGCGGCCGCGAGCGCGGGGTCAGCTCCTCCCGTCTCGCCGAGCGCCAGGACGACGTTCACGACCACCGCTCGCCGGAGCGTGAGGGCACGGACCCGCGCGCGGACGGACGCGGCGTCGCCGTCGTCGCTGTGGACGGGCATGCCCGCGGCGATGACCCAGATCTCCTCGATGTCGGGGTCTTCCAGGGCGCGCTCGATCGGACGGAAGACCGCTCGCCCGCCGCCGCCGAGCGAGGCCGCGAACTCCCGGGCTTCCTGGAGAGACTTGCCCGCGAGAGGCGTCGCCCGCGGCTTCCACGACGAGCCGTCGGCGAGCGAGATGACGTTCGCGCTCGCCTTCGCTTCCGCGAGAGCGTCGAGAGCGCGCCGCACCTCGCGCAGGGCGACCTCGCGGCGCGAGACCGGAGCCGGAGCAGGGGAGGGCAGGGGAGCGGCGGCAGGTTTCTTCTCCTCTCCTTTCTTCGGAACGGGAGGAGCCTCGCGCGGCGGCGTCGCGAAGGGCCTGTCCATGGCGGCCTCGGCGTCGACGAGGAAGGCGACGTCCGCGGCGAGGAAGCGCTCGGGGAGGAGCCGGTCGGCGGGCGCTCCCGGCAAGCCGAAGCTCGCGCGCTGCGATGTCGCGAGCGCGAGCCTCCCGTACGCCGCGGCGAGGCCGACCCGCGGATGGCGGATCGCGCGCGTGAGCTCGCTCGTGATCGCCGCGAGGTCGGCCTGCGGCCGCCTCGAGAGGGCCGAGAGGAGCAAGCGCGGGAGGTCGCCCGAGCCCTCGCGCCGCTCCGCCTCCACCGCGAGCGCTCGCGTGGCCTCGAGCCCGGGCACGCCCGAGAGAGCGCGCGCGAGCGCGATGGCTCTCGCGGGATCGTTCTGTGCGCGGAGCTCCTGTGCGAGCCACTGGAGCACGCGCGCGGAAGGATTCTTCGAGAAGCCCTCGATGGCCGCGAGCTGGAGCTCGACGGGCCCCTGGAGGAGCGGCTTCAAGGCGAGCTCGGCCGCGAGCTCGTCCGGGCAAGCGGCGAGGTCGGAGACGAGCTCGCGAGCGCTCGCCGCGCCGCCGGGTCCCTTCGATGCTTCCTCGAGCCGCCTCGTCGCCGCGGCCAGCTCGCTCGCCGGAACGCGGCCGGAGACGAGCTTGAGCGTCGGCTTTCCGGCCGTTCCTCGAGCTCCGGGCTGCGGCCGCGCCTCGCGCGCGCCGGGTTTCTGCTCGCCGGCCCGCTCGAGCGCGATCGTCGTCACGCGCCCGCCCGTCGTGAGAGCGAGGCTCTCGACGAAGTCCCTGCGATCCTTGAGGGCGCGCTCGCGGTCGAGCTTCTCACGCTCGTCGCGAGGTTGCGTGGCGGGCTCGAGCTCGTAGAGCACGACGTTGATCGGGATCCCGCGGTTCCAGGCCGAGGCGGCCTGCGCGAGGGCGGCGTCCGCGGGCTCGGCCCCGCGTCCCTCGGGCGCGCCCGCGAGGAAGAGGAAGATCTCCTCGGGCGGCCCCGGGGCCTCGAGCGCGGTGCGCAAGGCGAGGGCGACGTTCCGCGTCTCGCTCGGATCGATCGGGGCCCTGAGCCAGTCGCTGGCATCGCCCGTGGCCTTCGCCGTGGCGTTGACGAAGCGGCCGGAGAAGGCCTTCGTGGAGACGTTCCAGGCCACGATGTCGAAGGTCTGGCTGTCCGCGAGCCGGAGCACGCCGTTCGCGACCGCGGCCTCGGCGAGGCCGTACGCCGAGACCGGTCTCGCCGGGAGCTCGGATGGCTTCGGCGCCGCGGGCACTGGCGGTCCCGCGGGCGGAGCTCCCGCGGGCGGCCTTCCCGCGGGAGCGGGAGGCGGCGGAGGTTGCGCTCCCGGCGCCGGCGGACGAGGCGGGGGCGAGCCTGGCCCGGGCGTGGGGCCGGGCGGACCTCCGGTGGGGCCGGGGCGGCGCCCAGCGGAGTCGTCGGGGGCGCGGAAGGCTTCCTCCCTCGCGCCGTCGCTCGCATCGATGAGGAAAAGCACGCGTGCGTCGAAGAAGCGCGTGGGGAGCCCGTTCGCGAGCTGCGGAGAGTCGAAGTCCGGGAGGACTCCCAGGCCCAGCTTCTCCCGTGCGGACGCGGCCGCCTTGCGCGCGCGCAGGCTCGGGTCGCGCGTCGCGTGCTCGTGGAGCGCGGTCGAAGCGACCGCGGCCGTGGCACGGTCCCTCGATGAGAGCGCGAGCGCCGCAGCTTCCCTGACGGTCGCGTCGCGGTCACGGAGGGCACCGACGAGCGCTTGCCCGGCGTCGTCTCCCGCGACGGTCGCGAGCGCGTCCGCGAGGAGGCGCCGCGCGCGGGCCTCCTTGAGGTCCGGGAGGCGTGCGGCGATCGCCTTCGCGACCTTCGGATCGGCGGTCCTCGCGAGCTGCGCTCGGGCGGCGAGCGCCGCGCGCCGCTCGGGATGCCCGAGGCGGTCGGCCAGCTCGACCGCCCCGCGTGGCGGCTCGGCCTGAGCGAGCCGCGAGGCCGCCCGCTCGAGCGCCCCCGGGTCGTTTCCCTTGGCGGCGGAGTCGAAGGCAGACCGCGCTTCTTTCAGGTCCTTCTCGCTCGCGGTCGCGACGCCGCAGAGGAGCAAGAGCGCGGGGAGGAGCCATCGGCGTCTCAAGCTGAGCCCTCCTCGCCGAGAGCGGCGCGCACGCTCGCAGGAAGCCGGCACGGGACGCCGTCGGAGCCGAGGCAAGCGAGGACGGTCTCGCCCAGGGCGAGCCTCCGTGGCTCACCGTCGGTTCGCGCGGTCACGTCGTAGCGGAGGTCGATGCGCGCCGCGCGGAGGCGGCCGACCTCGCAGCCCACCGTGATGAGGGCGTCGAAGCGGGCGGGCGCGTCGTAGCTCGCGCGTGCCTCGACGACGGCGAGACGGATCCCGCTCGCCTCGAGCTGCCGGTAGGAGATCCCACGCGAGCGCAGGAGCTCGACACGGCCGACCTCGAAGTAACGGAAGAAGTTCGCGTGGTAGACGACGCCGCGTGCGTCCGTCTCTCCGTAGCGGACCCGGACGACGGCCTCGGATCGAATCAAGTCCCCCGACTCCTGCTGGCCGGCGCGCGCTCGTGCGGGGGCATCGTATATGTCCCACCGCGTTTGTCCAACCCCCCATGGGCCTCATCGTTCGTCACATCTCGCGAGTGGAACCGCAGAGGCGCGGAGGTCGCAGAGCTTCCGCGGAGGAGTTCAAGAAGAGTCCGCCGAGCAAGTCATCTCAAGCCCGCGGGCTGCCGCGGCGGGCTCTCCTATCAAACTTCAACGTCGAGCTCCCGAGAGAGTGCGTAGCGCGTCTCGTGAACGACTTCCCGAAGCTCTCTGCGCGTCCTCCGCGCACTCTGCGCCTGTGCCGTAACACATTCCCGGGATGTGACGAGCCCATTGGCGAGTCGAGTCGGGTCGGAACCTCGCGCTTCCCTCGTGGCGAAGCCTCCGCGTCGAGCCCGTCTGCGATCGACACTGCGTCCCGAGGTACCCGCTCGGGCTTGCTCGCGCGAGTGCCCCGGTCTCTCCCGTACCTATCGCGGGGTCTCTTGACCTCCGCTATCGGCTTCCTCCTCCCTCCTGGGCCTCTCGTTTGTTTTCCATTTCCTCGTATATCTTTTAATATATAGATAAGTAGATATATATATTCAAAAACACCACCTATTTAGTTGGGGGTGAGTGCGCCCCCCAGGAGATCTTCCTCAGGATAGGGGGGGTTAGGGACAATGCCAGGAGGATAGCGCACAAGTCATCGCGCCGATGAGACATACGCCCGGGCGCCTTGCGGCGCCCGGGCGTTGTTGTCGGTAGGGCCTGCCTCACTCGTGTTGTCCAGACGCGAAGAGGAAGCCCGACGCGAACAGT
>JACQDU010000548.1 GCA_016200955.1 bacterium | reverse complement strand
GTCGGACTCCATGCACCTTTCCCCGGGAAGAGACTAAACGGCGAGGTGCCGGGGCGCCAAGGATTCTTGAACGGCGCCAGCGACGGGACGCCCGAGGTGCTTCACCGGGCACTGGGCACTGGTCGCTGGGCATTGCTCCGTGGGCGCTCAATGACAGGTGCCTGGTGCCCGGTGTCCAGTGACAAGTGAATCCGTTGCGGTTCGTGCGGTTCTAAGCCTTCGCCTTCGAGCGAGCGAGCAATCCCCAGTAGAGCGCCCCGATCGCGACGCCCTCGTCGGGGTTGATCCCCTTCTCCGGCTCGATCTTCGTCTCCTCCTGGAGCATGCGGCGGATCATGGGCATGCGAGACGACCCGCCGGTGACGATGAGAGCGTCCACGTCCTTCCAGTCCTTGACGCCGGCCTGATCGCGGACCGAACGGACGAACTCCCTCGCCTGGTCCACGAGGCCCTTGGTCGCCTCCTCGAAGGCGGTGCGGGCGAGCGTGAGCTTGCTCATCTTCCCGCGAGCGGCGGCGACGAGGGTGAAGGTCGTTCGCTTGGAGAGAGCCTTCTTGGCGTCGTCCACGCGGCCGCGGAGGTCGAACAGGGCGGACTTGTCCTCGCGGGGGTCGAAGCCGTGCTCCGAGAGGAAGTTCTTCGCGACCTCGTCCGCGATCGCGTCGTCCCAGCGAGTGGCCCCGAGGTCGCGGCGAGCCTGGGCTTTCAGGACCTCGATGTTCCCCTTGGCGAAACGGACGACCGCGACTCCGAGGCCCGAGCGGCCGAGGTCGAAGACGAGAGCCCTGCGAGGATTCAGGTCCTCGAGCTTGAGCGAGTAAGGGACGGCCGCCGCGAGGGCCTCCTCCGCGACTCCCACGACCTCGACGCCGGCCTTCTTGACGGCGCGGCGGAGCGCTTCCTTGTGCTCGTCCAGGAACCACGCGGGCGCCGCGAGAGCGGCGTGCGTCGGCCTCTCACCCGTCTTCTGCTCCACGTCGTCGAGCAGCCTCCGCGCGACGATCGCGACGAGGTCCTCTCCGTCGATCGAGAGGCCCGAGACGGCCGTCTTGAACGCCGGGTTCGAGAGGAGGACCTTCACGTCCACGAAGGCGCGGTCGGGAGCCGAGGGCGCCATGCGCAGCGCTTCTTTCCCGACGAGCCGCTCGCCGTCCTCGTCCCAGAAGACGTGAGCGGGAGTCCCGAGCTCGTTGTCGGCGTTCGGGACGACCTCGTGTCTCCCGTCCTCGTCGAAGCGCGCGATCACGGCGACCGCCGCGCCGAGGTCGATCCCGACGAGACCTTTCCTCAGCTCCTCGACCTTGGGCGCCGCGTCGTCGATCGTCACGCCCTGCGCCTGCGCGAGCGCTCGCCCGAGGGCGTTCGCGTCGATGACCTGCACCTCCTCGCCCCCCACGTAGATCCCGGGAGCGGGGGTGTCGTCGTCGTCGACGTTCTTCACCGCCTCGAAGCCGCCGTAGCTCGCGAAGTCCGGGTCGTCCGCGAGCTCCGCCGGTATCACCGGCGGCTTGGGCGTCCCGCCCGCGTTCTCCCTCCCCCGGAGGGGGAGGGTCGGGGAGGGGGGCGTCGGAGCGTGTGGGAGAGCGCTCGCCGGGATGTCGAACTCCAGCTCGTCGTCCGACTCGCTCACCTCGTCCGGATGGCTCATGACTCGGGAGCCCGCCCGCTCCTGCACCTGCGGGCGAGGATAGAGGAAGCGTTGCCTCGCCGCAAGCAGACCGGAAGGACCGCGTTCCCGGGCGGGGAACGGCGTCCTTCCGCTGGAAGGGCGGCGTTCCAGGCCGGGGAATGGCGCGCCCGTGCCGGTCTTGCCCCTCCACCTCGCCCGGAGTTGACTTCAGCGGTGCGTGGGGTCAAGAGCTCCCAGGGAGAAGGTTCGTGCGAGGGATCACGACACGCCCCGGCGCGCCGGGAGGGCGCCAGAGGAGACGGCAGCGAGCGGCGCCCTCGTTCTGGAAGAAAAGCAACCCTCCCAGCCTCCCCCCGCTTCGCGTGGGGAGGTGCCGGCGGCGCCCCCGCGGCGGGTTTCTCTCCTGAGCTCGTCGTGGAAGAAGAGCGAGGCGACCACGAGAGCGAGCGCCGCGGTGCCCGCGAGAGGTGCGACCAAGGAGAGAGGCCGTCGCATGAGCTCTCCCGAAGGTTCCATTGTACTCGAGCGAAGTTAGAATCCCGAGCGTGACCCTCGGCGAGCGAAGCGTGAACGCCGAAGTCCCCGCGCCCGGAGCGCGCATCGTGGAATCGGCCGTCCCGCCCGAGGAAGTCCCCGAGTTCCGCTCGCGCGCCCAGCGGCGAGCGCACCGGCGGGAGTCCCCGAAGGCCGCTCCCGCGTCCAAGGACGAGCCGCTCCTCGTGCGCCTCCTCGGGGGAGCGATCTCGCTCGGCTTCTCGGGAGTCGCGAGCTTCGTGCGCGTGCTCCCGCTCGAGGTCGCGCTCGAGCTGGGAGCGCTCATCGGGACGGCGTGCTCTTACGTGCTCTTCTCGCGGCGGAGGACGGCGCGAGAGAACCTCGCGGTCGCCTTTCCCGACATGAGCCCGCGCGACCGCTCGAGGATCCTGCGCCGGTCGTTCGCGAACATGGGCCGCATGGTCGTCGAGTTCGTGCGCTTCCCCTCGACTCCGAGGAGCGAGCTCGCGCGGCTCGTCGCGATCGAGGGGAAGGAGCACTTCGACCGCTTCCGCGCGCAGAACCGAGGAGGCGTCCTCGCGCTCTCGGCTCACCTCGGGAACTTCGAGATGATCTCGGCCGTCTTCAACGCGATCGACATGATCCCGAGCTCTCTCATAGGACGGAAGGTGAGGCCCGAGGCCGTGGACCGGATCGTCTGCGGGCTCCGCCTCTCCCACGGAGTCGCGACGATCCCGAACAAGGACGCCGTGCGCGACGTGAACGCCCGGCTCGCTCGCGGCGAGGGGATCGGGGTCGTCCTCGACCAGAACATGAAGCGAGGGACCGGGATCTTCGTGCCCTTCTTCGGGAAGCCCGCGTCCACCACTCCCGGCCTCGCCGTCATGGCGCGCCGGAGCAAGGCCCCGGTCTTCCCCGTCTTCATGGAGCGCCGGGGCACGGAAGGAAGGCACCTTCTCCGGATCCTGCCGCCGCTCGTCTGGGACGAGAGCGCGGACCGGAAGGGCGCCCTCGTCTCGAACACGGCTCTCTACACCAAGGTCATCGAGGACGCCGTGAGGCGAAATCCCGAGGAGTGGTTCTGGTTCCACCGCCGCTGGCGCACGCAGCCTTACCCGGACGATCTCGCGCCGGCGCAGGAAGTCTCACAGGAAGAAGGAGACGACCTCGCATGAAGCGCGCAGCCCTGGCAGCGCTCCTCGCCTTGCTTCTCGCCGGCTGCCCCGACGGAAGCAGCGGCACGAGCACGGGAAAGCCGGGCGAGATCGCGGTGATCGCGACTCTCGTGACGCTCGGACCGACCGCGGTCACGACGCCCTCGGGCTTGCGCTACGAGGACAAGGTCGTGGGAGAGGGCGCCTCGCCCAAGCAAGGGCAGCGCTGCTACGTCCACTACACCGGCTGGCTCACGAACGGGAAGGTCTTCGACACCTCGAAGAACCGGGGCGCTCCGTTCGACTTCAGCATCGGTTACCGCGAGGTGATCACGGGCTGGGACGAGGGCGTCGCGACCATGAAGCCGAGAGGCGTCCGGCGGCTCGTGATCCCTCCCGCGCTCGGTTACGGCACGGCGGGCCAGCCGCCGGGGATTCCCGGGAACGCGACGCTCGTCTTCGATATCGAGCTGCTCGAGGTGCGCTGAGAGCTTCCCGCGAGTTAGAGTGAGCCCGTGTTCACCGATCTCTTCTACCTGCTCCGCTCGCGCGGCGTCCCGGTCACGCCGACGGAGTGGCTCGCCTTCCTCGAGGGAATCGAGAAGGGCCTCGCCGACGGGAGGCCTCGCGAGCTCTACCTCCTCGGGCGAGCGCTCCTCGTCAAGAGAGAGGCTCACCTCGACCGCTACGACCTCGCGTTCTACGACTACCTGAAGGGAGCACAGGCCCCCGAGGACCTGAAGGCCCAGCTCCTCCGAGCGCTCGCGCGGCAGGCCTTCTCCTCGTGGCTCACTCCCGAGGACCTCGAGCGCCTCGACGAGCTCACCTACACGGAGCTCCTCCAGCTCCTCGAGCAGCGGATCGGGAAGGGCGAGCGCCCGGGAGCCGGAGAGGGCGCGCTCGAGGGCCCGGCGAGGACGGGCGAGGGCAAGAAAGGCGGCCGCGAGGACGGCGAGCAGGGGACGCGCGCCGCCATGGCGGACGCCGAGCGCCGCCGCTTCCGGAACCTGCGCTCCGACGTCACGCTCGACGTGAGGCAGCTCACGCTCGCTCTCAGGCGCCTGAGGCGTCTCTTGCGAGACGGCATCCCGGACGAGCTCGACCTCGACGGGACGATCGAGAAGACGTGCAAGAACGGCGGCGACATCGAGCTCGCGTGGCGCCCGGAGAGGCGGAACACGATCCATCTCAGTTTGCTCTGCGACGTGGGCGGCTCCATGGAGCCCTTCCGGCACCTGGCCGAGCGCCTGTTCAGCGCCGCGAGCAAGGCCGGGAAGTTCAAGCGGTATCGCACGTATTACTTCCACAACTGCATCTACGGCCGCCTCTACCGCGACATCGCGCGGCGCGACGGCCCGAGAACGGAAGACATGCTCCGCGAGTCCGCGAACGACGAGCGCCTGATCGTCGTGGGCGACGCCTGCATGGCTCCCTTCGAGCTCTTCCAGCCCGCGGGGGGCCTCGAGTACTGGTCTCCCGACGAGCCGCCGGGCATCGACACGCTCGGGCGCGTCCGGAAGAAGCTCCCGCGCTCGGTGTGGCTGAACCCGCTCCCGCGGCACGCCTGGGACCACCCGACGATCGCGGCGATCGGGGGGATCTTCCCGATGCTCGAGCTCACGCTCGACGGCGTCGATGAAGCCGTGACCGTGCTCCGGAAGGGGCTGGCTTACAGGAGATGACCGATTGTCGGATTGATCGTTGATCATTGTTTCAGGTGCGCGCCTTGGTCGCAGTCGTCATCAATCTCCAATGATCAATGCTCAATCAATCCATCGCCATTCCATCCCGCCTACCGTCGCGCGACCGCGCCTCGAAGTTGGAGTATCGGGGCTTGTCTCTCACGCCAAGAGGACCTATGCTCCTCTTCAGCAATGCGTCGACGCCGAAGAAAAGGCGACGACTCTCCCCGGTCCGGGAGACCTCCGGAGGACCGCGCTCAGAGCGGGCGGCGTCGGACGACGAGGCGGATCGTCGCGGAGGAGCTGCGGCCGCGCGGCCTCCATCGAGAGGCGCGCGCGCGCCTCGCGGAGCTGACGCTCGCGCTGGCGCGGGACCCGAACGACACGCTCGCTCTCGCGGAGCGCGGGAAGCTCTGGCTCGACCTGGGAGACACCGAGGGCGCGCTCGAGGACGCGCGCGCCCTGCTCGAGCGCGTCCCCGAGGACTTCCGCGCTCACGTCCTGAGAGGAGAGGTCCTCGCGAAGCTCGGCGACCACGCGGGAGCCCGCGACGCTTACGCGAGGGCCGCGGCGCTCTCGGGCGACGACGCGGACCTCCACGTGAAGCTCGGCGTCGAGCGCTTCGAGCTGGGAGAGGACCGGGCGGCCGGCGCGGCGTTCGACCGGGCGCTCGCTCTCTCGAAGGACCACACCTCCGCCCTCGTCGGGCGAGCGAAGGTGCGCGCGCGAGCGGGAGACGTGGAAGGCGCGACGGCGGACATGGACCGCGCGGTGGACCTCGCGCCCAAGGACGACCGCGTCCTCGCCGAGCGCGCCCTCCTCCGGCAGAGCCGCGAGGACTACCAGGGAGCGGCCGAGGACCTCGCCCGGGCGATCGAGGCGGCCGCGCAGCTCGAGCGCTCGCCGATCGACGTCTCGAGCTACCACTTCATGCGGGGCCTGTCGCTCCACGCGCTCTCGCAGAGCGAGAAGGCGCTCCTCGAGCTCGACCGGGCGCTCGAGGTCGATCCGGCGAACGTCTCGATCCACATCGTCCGCGCGCGCGTGCGCGAGGCGCTCGGCGACACGACCGGAGCGCGGGCCGACCTCGCGGTCGTCGTCGCTCGCGGGAACGAGGGACTCCGCGCGCGCGCTCACACGAGCCGGGCGGCGCTCCACCGGCGCGCGGGAGAGGGCGACCGCGCTCTCCTCGACATCGAGCACGCCCT
>JACQDU010000547.1 GCA_016200955.1 bacterium | reverse complement strand
GCTTCCCGCTGAACGGCTTCCCCGAGAACCTCGTCGCGGGCGAGTTCGTGGGCTACGCCGTCTGGCACACGAAACAGGCCGACAAGAGCGGGAGAGGCTGGCACGTGCTCGTCTCGACGACGGGCAAGCGCCACCACTTCAAGGGCCGGATCTGGCTCGACGGCGATCCCGGGAGCTACTTCGAGCGCATCGAGGACTGGAAGCGCACGAGCGAGATCAGATCCGAGCTCAGGACCGAGAGCTGGTTCCACAAGGGCATCAAGAGGAGACCGGAGGAGAGGCCGACCGAGATCAGCTTCGACCTCGTCTCCCAGGAAGGGAACGCGTCCGGCATCCACTTCGACATCGTCGGGCAAGGGACGCTCGAGTGGCAGCTCGGCGTGGGCGGGCCGCGAGACGGCGATCCCGTCCTGCTCGACTCGAAGCACGTGAGGCTCGGGCCCGAGAACAGGCGGCCGCCGACGGACCCCTTCACGACGTGCGTGCGTCCCGATCACCACGGCGGATGAGCCGTGGTCCCGGGCACGAGAGTCGCGGGCCGTTACACGATCGAGGGCGAGCTCGGCCGCGGCGGCATGGGAGCCGTCTTCGTCGCCCGCGACGAGAAGTTCCAGGAGCGCGTCGCCCTCAAGGTCGCGGGAGCGTCGGGAGTCTCCGCGGACGAGTTCAGGGGGAGGTTCGCGCGCGAGGCGAGGCTCGGGAACCGTCTCGGAAAGACGCCGGGCCTCGTCCGCGCGCTCGACTGGGGGGAGCTCGACGACGGCTGCCTCTATCTCGCCATGGACCTCGTCTCGGGAGCGAGGCCGCTCGACCTCGAGTCGGGCGCTCTCGTCGAGAGGCTCGCGCGCTTCCGCTCCGCGGCGCGGCTCGTCGCTCTCGTCCACTCGCAGGGCGTCGTCCATCGAGACCTGAAGCCGACGAACTTCCTGCAAGCCGCGGACGGCTCGCTCTGGCTCACCGACTTCGGCCTCGCGAAGGTCCTGGGAGAGAACGAGAGCGAGCCGGGCAAGAAGGACCCGGGTCTCACCCAGACCGGGACGGCCATGGGCACGCCCACTTTCATGCCGCCCGAGCAGTATGACGACGCGAGCAAGGCGGACGAGCGCGCCGACGTCTACGCGCTGGGCGTCATGCTCTTCTCCGCGATCACGGGAGGAAGCCTCGCCTACGAGGGGAGCGCGGCCTCGATCATCCAGAAGCACACCCGCGTCCGGGACGGCGCCGCGCCGTCGCCTCGCCCGAGCGACCGCGACCCTTCCGTGCCGCAAGCGCTCGACGACCTCTGCGTGAGCGCGATCGCCATGGACCCCGCGCAGCGCCTCGAGAGCGTCGCGACTCTCGTCTCGGGCCTCGAGCTCTTCCTCGAGTCCTCGATCGGCGAGGTGCCGACCGGCCCCGCGGTGGCCGCGATCGAGCGCGCCGCGCGCGACGACGAGGGAGCGAAGCCGACGCGGGCCCGGCTCGAGACGCGCGGGCCCGGGACCGTCTCTCTCCCGGAGAACGCCGACGTGCCCACCGCTCCCATGGCGGTCGTGCCTTCTTCGAGCAAAACGACTCCGCCCGAGCCCGCGAGCAGCGCCGCGCTCGTCGCGCTCGCCGTGCTCCTCGCTCTCGGCCTCGTCGCGACGGCGGTGCACGTCTCCTCGAGAAAGAACGCGGCCGATGAGAGCGCGGAAGCCCCCGCTCGCGTCGAGAACGGAGCGCCCGCCGTCAAGAACGAAGTGCGTCCCGCGGCCGCGAAGAACGAGGCGCCTCCGAGGAAGGAAGACGCGCGAGCCCCCGCGAAGCTCCCGCGCGGGCTTCGAGAGGGAACGAGGGTCAAGCTCCCTTGGGGCGGCGAGGCGCGCACCTACCTCTGGACGCTCCCCGCTTCCGCGGGCGATCTCGAGATGGTCTACGTGCCTCGAGGCGACTTCGTCATGGGAGCCGACGACGCCTCTCCCGAGGACGGGCCGCGGCACGTGCACGCGATCGCTCGCGGCTACTGGATCGGCCGCCACGAGACGACGTGGGGCGACTTCCTCGCGTTCTGCCGCGCGACCGGGCACAAGGAGCCTCAGAGGCCGACGTTCTGGAAGTCGCTCGAGGAGCCCTTGCGCCACCCCGTCACTAACGTGACGTGGACGGACGCGATCGCTTACTGCAAGTGGGCGGGGCTCGAGCTTCCGACCGAGTCTCAATGGGAGAAAGCGGCGCGCGGCATCGACGGGCGCACGTATCCCTGGGGCAACGAGTGGGACCCGAAGAAGGCGAACTTCCTCGACTCGTCTTGCCCCGAGACCGGGAAGGGCAAGGACACGAAGGCGAGCGACGGCCACCCCTACACCGCTCCCGTCGGCTCGTTCCCCGACGGAGCCTCGCCCTTCGGAGCGCTCGACATGGCCGGGAACGTCGCCGAGTGGTGCAAGGACGGCTACGAGGCGAGGGCGTATGAGCGCTACAGGAAGGGCGACCTCTCGGAGCCCGTCCTCGAGGACGGATCCGTCGTGGTGCGCGGCGGCTCCTGGTTCCGGCCCGCGCGCGACTGCCGGGCGTTCGCTCGCTTGAAGCACGGTCCCACCGAGCGCTTCTCCGCGCTCGGCTTCCGGCCGGCGAAAGCGGAGGACTGAGAGCTCAGCCGTTCCCCGAGAGCGCCCGGAGCGCCGCGAGCTGGGAGCCGAGGCTCCCCGGCGACTTCGAGAGCGCCCGCCGCACGGCTTCCTTTTCCTGCGGACGCTCCGGCTCGCGCCGGGCGCTCCTCCCGGCGTCGTCGCGCGACGGCCGGAGGAGAAGACGATCGGCGAGACCTCCGGCGAGGAGGGCGAGGACGACGACCGCCGCTCTCAGGAGAGCGCGCAGCAACGGGCGGCGCCGGGAGCGGATGCGCCGTTCGACCTCGCCCCAGCTCGGCGGGGCGGCCGTCGTGCTCGGGCCGGCTCCCGGGAGCGTCTTCACGAGAGCGACGACCCGACGGAGCTCCTCGGCCGCGCGGCGGCAGGAGGCGCACGACTCGAGGTGCAGGGAGACCGCTGGCGGGAGGACGGCACCGCCCACGATCCCGGCTTCCGGTCGCGTGAGGAGCTCGTCCAGCGTCGCGAGGACTTCTTCGCAGCTCACGGGGATGCTCCTTCCTTCTCTTCGGGGGACTCGTGCTTCATGAACGGGCCGAGGGACGCGCGGAGGCTCTCGAGCGCGCGTCTCAGGTGCACCTTGGCGGCGCCCTCCGAGATGCCGAGAGCTCGCGCGACCTCCGGGAACGTCTCCCCATCGAGGACTCGCAGGAAGACGACCGAGCGCTGGCGTTCCGGGAGACGGGAGAGGGCCTCGCTCACGCGGTCGCGCCGCTCTCGCGCCTCGAGCGGATCGAGGTCCGCGGCCGCGGCGCCCGGAACGAGCCGCGGGAGAGACTCTCTCTCGAGCCGCCGCCGTCTCAGGGCATCGAGCGCGAGCCGGAAGGCCACCGACCGGAGCCACGGGCCGGGCTCGCGCTCGACCTCGTCCCTTCGATCGTGATAGCGGACGAACGTCTCCTGGCAAAGATCGCGCGCCTGCTCCGGGTCACGGAGCAGGCGGGCGAGGAGCGAGACGACCTCCTGCGCATGGGCCAGGAAGGCCCTGCGGACGGACTCCTCGCGTGGGTCGAGCTCGCCTTGGCTCACCTAGGGCTTGCTCTCGGCGACGACGCGCAGCACGCGCTCGCGGTCGAACATGTCCTTGCCGCCGAACTTCCAGACCGCGACCTTCCCGTCGCCCTCGATCGAGTCGGCGTCGGAGAGCGTGATCGGGCACGGGAGCTCGAGCTTGACCTCGAAGGAGTGGCCCTGGAGGGCGTCCGTCTCCTCGAGGATCCGGCGGAGCTTCGTGAACTCCTTCCCGACCTTCGCCTCGAGGTCGGCTCGCACGCCGGGCAGCGACGAGGGATCGACGAGAGCGTCCGCCGCCGCGGCGCGCGCCGCCTTCTCCGTCTCCTCGTGGAAGCGCTTGTCGAGCTTCGCGCTCTCCTCGGGCGAGAGCTCCATCCAGTGGAGCAGGTCGTCGACCTTCCAGGCCGCGTCGAAGGAGCGGCCGAAGCCCGCGCGCGCCGAGAGCTGCGCGACCGTGTCAGCGCTCGTCACGGCCTTGAGCGCGTCGTCGAGGAGGACCTCGTCCTTCTCGCGCTCGAATTGCAGGAGAGCCGTCGTCGCCGCGCGCAGCTTGTCTTCCGAGAGCGGCGGGTCGCCATCGTGGCGCTCGAGCTTGCGCATGAGCTCGTCCGGGAAGTTCTTCTCGAAGATCCTCTGCTTCCACGCGAACGCGCGCGCCTCGTAGCGGCGCTCGAACGTGTAGCGAGTCCTCCCGTCCTTGAGCCGCTCGGTCCTGAGAGTCGTGCGCGCGTGGAGCGGCGCGGGGTCGCCCGCGGTGCCGAAGCTCTCGGGGACGTCCTCCATGCGCGCGAACGTCGCCTCGGCGGAGCGGACGTGGTCCTTGCCCTTCGCGTCGTCCCGGACGACGTCTTCGTCCTTGACGATCCAGGGCGCTCCGATGCCGAGGCCGTCCCGCGCGAACTCGCCCTGGTCGCCCTTGAGCGCGTGAGCGATCGCGATCGTCCCGTCCGCTCGCACGACGATCCTCTCCTTGCGCTCGAGGCAACCGGGCAGGAGAGAGACGGCGAGGAGTACGGCCGCGGCGGTCTTCCAGGTCTGCATGCGAGCCTCCGTGAGATGGACGGACGAGCGGCCGGGAACGATGACACGATTCCGGGCGCTACTTGTCGTCCTCCTTCGCGGGCGGCGCGAGGTAGGTCTCTCGTCCGTCGTCGAGCCCCTGGGGAGAGACGACGAAGGGAGGCGCCTTCTCGCCTTTCTTTCCCGACGAGAGGAGGACGAACGCCACGGAGAGGGGGAACTTCCCCGCGGGCGGGGACGGCGTGTAGGTGCTCTCGCCCCACGCTTTCCCGCGAGCGAGGAGCCGGAAGGTCGCGAGGCGCGCGGGAGACGGGGAGACGGCGAGCTCGCCCTCGATCGTGCCCTCGTAGCCGCGCTCCCCGAGAGCGCGCCCGTCCTCGGACTTCTTCCCCGCCGCCGCGAGCATCGAGAAGGCGCCGGAGACTCGCGCCGCGAGGCCTTCCTTCGAGGTCACGCGCGTCGCGCGGAGCTCGGCTCTCCTGACCTCGCCCGCGCGCCAGCGGTCGGGCTCGCCGCGCACGTCGTCCAGGAGGTGCCAGCGAGCGATCCTCGCGACGAGCGTCTTCGGGAGGTCGCACGCTTCGCCGGTGGAGAGGCCCTTCGCGATCGCCGCGACCTCCTCCTCGAGGACCCAGAGGTGGTCTCTCCCCACGCCCTTGTTGATCGGTGCGCAGCCCGCGGGCAGCGGGAGGATCCGCGCGTGCACGCGCACGACCGCGGCGCGCTCGGGCGGGAGCACGTCCGCGCTCGGCCCGCTCGGGCGAGCGAGCTCGAGCTTCCGGGGAGGGGCCTTCGCGAACGCCTTCCTCGCCTTCTCGAGGAGCGCGAGGAGCTCTCCCACATCTCGGTCGTTCAGGGAGCCGTAGAAGTCTCCCGCCGCCGAGAACGCATAGAGGCCCTGGGTCGTGTTCCCCTCCTGCTGCTTCCAGTGGCCGGCGTCCGCGACCTTCCAGAAGAAGCGGCCGAGCTCGTCGGTCTTCTCGCGGTGCTGGAGCTCTCGCGTGTTCGCGGCGAGGGGCACGAAGGCCTCGAGCGCGCGGACGACGCGCGGGTCGGAGAAGGTGGACGCACGGTCCAGCTGCCCGTTGTTTCACGTGCACCCGAGCGGATCGCCGTCCATGAGCCAGAGGAAGATCGGCTTCCCTTGCTCGTTGGCCTCGAAGCGAGCGAGGGCGAGGTCGCTGCGCCACGGCACCTCGAGCCAGCGCTCCTCCTCGGGTCGCGGGAGGACCTTCCGGATCTCCTCGTCGAGCGCGGTCTTCGCCCCGTCGTCGGCGAGCGTCGCGCCGAGGCAAGGGAACCAGAGAGCGATGACGATCGCGGCGGCGCGTCTCATGAGAGAGGAGCCTACATCATCCTCGCACGCGATCGGATCGGGAGCGTGATCGTCTTGACCGTCCTCGAGCCTCCCGTCCGTGCCCTCGCCCGTCCTTTCCGGCATGATGGCGCCGTGGACTTTCCCGGATACCAGGTCATCTCGGAGATCGGCCGCGGAGGCATGGGAGTCGTCCTCCGCGCGCGAGCGGCGTCCGGGCGCGAGGTCGCGATCAAGCTCCTCCTCCACCAGCAGACGGCCGACGCGAGCGACCGCGCGCTCGCGCGGTTCGAGCGGGAGCGGAGGCTCCTCTCGTCGCTCGCGGAGAACGAGGGCTTCGTGCCGCTGCTCGATGCCGGCGAGAGCCCGCGCGGGCCTTACCTCGTCATGCCGTTCGTGGGAGGAGGCACGCTCAGGAATCGGATCCTCGAGGGTCGGCTCCCCGTGAGCGAGGTGGTCTCGCTCGGCCGCGAGCTCGCGCGCGCGCTCGGCCGGGCGCACGAGCGCGGGATCGTGCATCGCGATCTCAAGCCCGAGAACGTCCTCTTCATGGAAGACGGCCGGCCGCTCATCGCGGACCTGGGCCTCGCGAAGCATTTCAGCCGCGAGGGCCTCGAGGGCTCGAAGAGCATCTCGTTCTCCCGGAGCGGCGAGTTCATGGGCTCGGCGGGCTACATGCCCATCGAGCAGATGAACGACGCGAAGGCCGTCGGCCCCGCGGCGGACGTCTTCGCGCTCGGAGCGATCCTCCACGAGTGTCTCTCGGGGAAGCCAGCGTTCGACGGGGACAGCATCCACTCGGTCATGGCGAAGGTCTCGACCGGCGAGAGGACGCCGCTCCGCTCGCTGCGGCACGAGGTCCCGCGCTGGCTCTCCTCGGTCATCGACCTGGCGCTCGCGAGGGACGTGAAGGATCGCTTGCCCGACGGGAACGCGCTCGCGAGGGCGCTCGAGGGGGAAGGCGCGCCGCGCCGGTCGCGCGGGCCCGCGCTCGCGCTCGGCGCCCTCGCGGCCGCGGCCGCCGCCCTCGCCACGGCGGGCTTCCTGTTCCTCTCGCGAAGGGACGCCGACCGACCTCCCGATGTCGCGAGGAACGAGCTCAAGCGGACCTCTCCCGACGTCCCGCGCCCGCCGCCGCCCGTGCCCGCGCCGGCTCCCACGTTTCCTCTCCCGTGCCACGGCTTCCTGAGATCCAAGCGAGCGCGGCTCCAGCAAGCTCTCGGCGACTACTGCGGGAAGTCCTGGAACCCGTGCCGCTCCGTCTGCTTCCTCGAGGACGGGAAGCGCGCGTTCACGGGAGCCGCCGACCGGACGATCAAGCTCTGGGACCTCGCGACGGGGATCGAGACGCTCACGCTCTACCACGAGCGCTCGTGGGTCGAGCAGGCGGCCGTCTCGCCCGACGGGAAGCGCGGCCTCTCGGCGGGCGGAGGGACGATCAAGCTCTGGGACCTCGAGAAGGGCCGCGAGCTCCTCACGCTCCCCGGCCACGGCGGGAAAG
Source organism: bacterium (assembly GCA_016200955.1). Classification (GTDB taxonomy): domain Bacteria; phylum Planctomycetota; class J058; order J058; family JACQDU01; genus JACQDU01. The sequence goes on along the minus strand of JACQDU010000547.1, from coordinate 2,730 downwards.
CGATCACGGGAGTCGCGTTCCTCCCGGCCGACACCGCGCTCTCGACGGGAGAGGACGGCGCGATCAAGGTCTGGGACCTCTCGCGCGGCTCGGAGCTCGTGACGATCGCGGCGCACGAGACGGCGATCCGCGCGCTCGCGGTCGCGAGAGACGGCTCGCTCGCGATCACTTCCGCGGGAGACGAGACGCCGGTCAGGATCTGGGACCTCCGCACGAGGAAGCCGGCCGCCATGTCGCACCTGCCTCCCACGGGAGATCCTCCCGTGGTCTCGCTCGATGTCTCGGACCCGAGCGACGACGGGATGCTCGTGCTCTGCGGGAGCTGGCACGAGGCGCGCCTCTACGCGTTCTCCTCGTCGCCTCTCTCGGCGGCGAAGGAGGGCGAGAAGGGCAGGGTCCGCCGGATCGTGCTCCAAGGAGGAGAGGGCTGGACGACGAGCGTGGCCCTCTCCCGCGACGTGAAGCGCGCCGTGCTCGGCTCGCAGGAAGGGAGCGTGCGCGTCTTCGACGGGGCGACGGGGAAGCTCGACTGGACGCTCGACGCCCACACGCGACCGGTGAGCGCGGTCGCGATCTCTCCCGACTCGAGCCGTGCGCTCTCCGCGTCTCCCGACGGCCTCCTCAGGCTCTGGGACCTGGAGTCGGGCAAGCCGCTCTGGCCGCACGAGGGCCACGCGGGCTGGGTCTACTCCGTGGCGCTCTCCGCCGACGGGAAGACCGCCGTCTCGGGAGGCATCGACCGGATCGTGAGAGCGTGGGACCTCGCGAGAGGAAAGCTCGCGCGCGCTCTGCCGCCGCACGGGACGCGCATGGAGGACTTCGTGCAGGCCGTCGCCGTCTCTCCCGACGGGAAGCGCGCGCTGTCGGGCGGCCGCGACAACGTCGCGCGCGAGTGGGACCTCGCGACGGGCGAGGAGACCGCGACGCTCGGGCTCCACGAGAGCAAGCCCGAGCAGGAGAACCTGCTCGCGTCGGTCGCCTTCTCTCCCTCGGGCCGCGAGGCGCTCACCGCGAGCACGGACGGCACGCTCATCCTCTGGGACCTCGCTCTACGTCTCGACGTGAGACGGCTCCGCGGCCACGGAGGGACCGTCGCGAGCGTCGTCTTCTCTCCCGACGGCAAGCGCGCGCTCTCGGGGAGCGCGGACAAGACCGCGAAGCTCTGGGACCTCGCGACCGGCCAGGTCGTCGCGACGCTCCCCCACCCGGGCGGCGTCCCCTGCGTCCGCTTCCTCTCCTCGGGAAAGCGCGCCTTGACCGCGAGCGACGACGGCTCTTGCCGCGTGTGGGACCTCGCGACGGGAGAGTGCGTGCGCAGCTTCTCCGGGCACACGGACCAGATCTACTCGATCGCCGCCACGCCCGACTCGAAGCTCGCGCTCTCGGCGAGCCTCGATCAGACGATCCGCTTCTGGGACCTCGCGACGGGAGCGGAGGTCGATCGGCTCGATCTCACTTCCGCGACCGATTTCGCGGTGTCGCTCGCCATGGCTCCCGACGGGCGTTCATTCATTGCTGGGACGGGACGCGGACTCGTGCTCAGATTCTCACTCGACGACTGATCCGGAGTCGCATCTCTAGGCCAATAAGGTGTTGGACAGTAACTTTGTCCTTGCCAACAGGACAGGTGTTCCCGCAACCAGTACGAGTGTTCCAGCGACAAGGACAAGTGTTCCCGCGACCATGACGAGTGTTCCCGCGACCGGAATTGGTGTTCCCACCACAAGGACGAGTGTTCCCCCGATCAGGACGAGTGTTCTCGCGACCAGGACGGGTGTTCCCGCCGTAAGGAGACCTCGTAGTGTCAGTACACCTTGGCCGGCAGCAGCTCGAGCACGGCTCCTTTGAGCATCATGTCGCGATCCTCGGGCGGGTCGTAGACGTCGTTCGTGAAGCTCACGGAGAGGACATGCACGCCCGCGGGGATCGTGACCTCGAGGTCGTAGCGCCTGGGGCCGGGGCCGTCGAGCGTCACGTCTCCCAGGAAGCGGGCGTCGCAGACGACGCGCGCGACGGGCCAGCCGCCGAGGGCACGCGTGCCGCCCAGGTCCACGTGGACCTTGTAGCGCCCGGCGCGGCGGGCGACGAAGCGCGCCTGCGCGGTCGAGTTCGAGGCGAAGTAGACGACGTCGCCCCGCCGCCCGACCCCGCCCCAGACGTTCGCCGGGAGCCGGATCGGCGGCTCGTGCGTCTCCGCTCCCAGGAAGGAGAAGAGCTGCGAGAACCACCGCCGCGCCTGCGGGAGCGCGGGCGCCGCCTCGCGCCAGCGGACGAGGTCGACGAGCACGCGCCCTCTCCCGAACGGCCGCTCGACGAGAGCGCCCGACTCGACGAGGGCGATCGTCCCGCTCGCGCTCGCGGCGAGAGGCGCCGAGTCGTAGCGCGAGAACACGTCGCGGAGCGCTCCCGGTCCGGGCGGCCAGAGGAGGTCGAGCGCGTGGAGCGGGCCGAGCGCGCTCCTCGCGGGGACCGGCGGACCCGGCGCCTTCTCGATCTTCATGAGAGGAGGCGCGAGCGCTTCGAGCCGCGCGAGCGAGGCCTGGTCCGTCGCGCGGAAGACGAGCGTCGCGCCGTTCGCCACCGCCCGCTCGAGCGCCGCCTCCTCTTCCTTCGTCAGAGGAGGAAGCTTCGCGTCGTCTCGCAGGATCACGGCGTCCAGGGAACGCTCGAGCGCCTCCGCCGACCATGGCCGCGGCACGAGAGCGAGAGCGTCGAGGCCGGGCTCGACCT
>JACQDU010000016.1 GCA_016200955.1 bacterium | reverse complement strand
GGAGGAGGAGAGCGTCCAGGACCACGTCTCCCAGGACGACGATCGCGGTCCCGTTCTCGGGAAGGGCCGTCCCCGTCTCGACCCATCCGGCCCGCGGGAGCCGCGCGGCTTCCTTGCCTTCGTTTCCGGGAGAGGACAGGCGCACGACGCGCTCGCAGCCCGCTCGCCTGAGGAGGAGCGCCGCGCGCGATGCGAGCGCGACGCCGCAAGCCCGCTCGAGCGCCGCGGGTCCGGGGAGCAGGATGCCGAGCGGGGCTAGAACGCTCCTCGCCTCGCCTGGAACGAGAGGCGCGACCTCGCTCGTGCTCGCCCCGCCCACGGGCTCTCTTTCTCCTAGAAGCTTCTCAAAGAACCGTCGGGGCGCCAAGTTCGCCGACACAAACGACCGTACGCCGGAAGGGACGGACGCTTCGCCGGAATGGCGCGAGGCTGTGCAGGATTGGCGCGAGGCTGCCCCTCTCCCGCCCTCCCCCTTCGGGAGTCGGAGAGTCCCCGCTGACGACGCGCTCCTCGCTTCGGGGGGAGGGAGGACGGCTCACACGCCCTCGACCGAGAGCGGCTCCCAGAGGAGCACGCCGCCGCGCAAGAGGAGAGGCACCCACTCGCTCGCGCCCGGAGCGAGCCAATCGAGGACGCCGAGCGGGAGAGGAAGGGCGCTCGAGCGCCGGGGACGGGGGCGCATGGAGACGAGACGGTGCTCCCGTCCGGGAGAGACGCCGGCGATCGTGCGGGCTCGCTCGATCGCGGTCGAGAGACCGCCCAGCTCGTCCACGAGCCCGACCTCGAGCGCTCGCTTTCCGGTGTAGACGCGGCCGCGGCCGAGCGCGTCGATCTCCTCCTTCGTCTTCTTGCGCGCCTGCGAGGCACGGTCGAGGAAGGTGTCGTAGACGCGGAACATCTCGCGGCGCACGGCCGCGCGCTCGTCTTCCGTGAACGGACGGTCGGGCTCGAACATGCCCGCGCGAGGGGCGCTCGCGACCGAGGGGGCGACGATCCCGAGCCGGTCGAGGAGCGGCGCCACGTGGACCTTGCCCGTCACGACGCCGATCGAGCCCGTGATCGAGCTCGGGTGGGCGACGATCCAGCGAGCGCCGCACGCGGCGTAGTAGCCGCCGGACGCGGCGACGCGGCCCAGGCTCGCGATCACCGGGACCTCCTCGTCGAGGCGCTTGACGGCTCGCCAGATCTCGTCCGACGCCTCGGCGCTTCCGCCGGGGCTGTCGATCCTCAGGATCACCGCGTCGATCGTCTTCCGCGGGCGGAGCGCCTCGAGCACGTCCGCGAGAGCGCGCGAGGGACAGCTCCTGCCGCCCGTCGAGGCACCCTCGTCTCCCGACACGATTCCTCCCGTGAGGGGCACGAGGACGATCGTGGGCCTCTCGCGCAACGCGTTCGCGACGCGCTTCCGTCGCCTCGCGTCCTCGAGGAAGCGAGGGGCCTGCGCGCTCCGGGGGAGCCTCGCGTCCTTCTCGAGCCCGAGGAGCGCTCGAAGCTCGTCCTCGATCTCGTCCCGGAAGCGCGTCCGGTCGAGGAGCTTCCTCGAGACGGCGGCCACGTTGTCGATCGGCGAGTCGGCGAGGGCCGCGTCGATCGCGGCGCGGTCGAGGCCCCTCGCCAGGACGACGGGAGCGACGATCGCTTCGTGCAGGTCGTGCGTGATGCCCTCGACCATCGCTCGATGCTCGGGCGTGAAGTCGCGGCGGGTGAACGTGTCGCTCATGGTCTTCCAGGGACCGACGTGCTCGAGGTCGCCCACGACGCCCGCTTGCTCGAGGCCGCCTTTCAGGAAGGGCACGCGCGCGCGGACTCCCTGGAAGCCGATCATCCCGCCCGGAGGAGCGATCGCGACGCTCGCCGCCGCGGCGAGCCTGAGGTCGGGTCCCCGGGCGTCGTCGATCCACGCGAGGACCCTCTTGCCCTGCTTCCGGAGACGTGAGACGACCTGCGCGAGCTCGTCCGCGTGCACGAGAGAGAGCTGCGCCCGGTCGAGGTCGAGGACGACGATCTCGACGCGAGCGTCGCGCTCCACGTGCTCGAGGGCCGCGAGCGCTTCCATGAACGTGAGCCTCTCGTCCCGGACGAGCAGGCGCCGGAGCCAGCTCTGCGGCGACGCGTCCTCCGCGACCGCTCCCTGGAGGCGGATCGTCACGACCCTCGCCCTCCGCGCGAACACGACGCGTATCCAGAGAGGGAACGTGAGGAGGAGCCACGCGACGGCGAACGCT
>JACQDU010000546.1 GCA_016200955.1 bacterium | reverse complement strand
GCATCCCCCCGCAAATGGTGCGAATCAGCGCCCCTCGACCGGCACCGGGTCGAGAGCTCCGTCCGCGACCCGGAGCCCCGTCTTCTGCTCGCTCTCCCTGAGCACCTCATCGGGAGGAGGCCCGGAGAAGACGCGGTCGAGCGGCCAGAGGCGGACGACGCTGTCGCTCCCGCCTCCCGCGAGCCACTTGCCGTCCTTGCTGAAGGCCACGGCGTAGACCAGGGCCGACGTCGCGGTGGGCAAAACGACGAGCTCCCTGGTCGTCGCGGCGTCCCAGATCCTCACGGTCTGATCGCCGCTCGCGGTCGCGAGGCGAAGGCCGTCGTCGCTCCAGGCGACCCAGAAGGCCGCGTCCTGGTGGCCCCGGAGCGAGCCGGCTTCCTTCCACGTCTCCACGTCCCAGATCTTCACCCCGTGGTCCTGGCTCGCCGAGGCGAGGCGCTTTCCGTCGGGGCTGAAGGCGATCCTCGAGATCCCGTCCGCGTGAGCGACGAAGGCGGCGACTTCCTCTCCCGTGCTCGCGTTCGAGACGGTCAGGCGCCCCTCGCCGCTCCCCGCGACGAGGAAGCGGCCGTCGGGACTCCAGGCGAGCGCTCCGGCGTAGAGCGTCTTCGCCGGGATCGAGAGGACCTCCGTCCCGAGAGCGGCGTCCCAGATCCTGATCGTCCGGTCGGCCGCCGACGACGCGACCTTCTTCCCGTCCGGGCTCCAGGCCGTCGCGAGCACGTGCTCCCCGTGGCCCGCGAGGCGAGCGAGCGAGCGGCACGTCTCCCCGTCCCAGAGGACGACGACTCCCGTGCGCGTTCCCGCGGCGACGCGCTTGCCGTCGGGGCTGAACGAGATCGAGTACGCGAGGTCGCCCGCGCCGCCGAGCGTGCCCTTGACCTTGCCGGTCTCGCGGTCGAGGAGGGTCGTCGTCCCCTGGTGCGTCGCCACCGCGAACGTCCCGCCGTCGGGCGAGATCAGGAGCTCGTTGACCCGGGAGCCGGCGTCGAGCGTCCGGACGCGCTGCTCTCCCGACTCTAGGTCCCAAAGGCGGATCTTGCCGTCCGCGCTCTCGCTGGCGAGGGTGCGGCCCTCGGGGCCGAAGGAGACGGCCTGCGCGCCGGAGTCGTAGGAGCAGAGGGTCGCGACGAGGCTTCCTTCGTGGGAGTCCCAGACCTGGATCGTCCCGTCCGTGTACCCGATCGCCACGCGGCGCGCGTCGGAGCTGAAGCCGCAGGAGAAGAACGTCCCGCGCTTTCCCGCGCCGCCGCACGTCTGTACGACGCGGAGGCCGTCCGCGTCCCAGTAGTGGACCGTGTGGTCGCCGCTCACCGACGTGAGGTGCTTGCCGTCGGGAGCCCACGCGACTCCCATGACCGTCGTGAGGTGGCGGTGGAAGGCCTGGGTCTTCTCCTTGTCCCAGGTGCCCACGTCGAACAGCCAGACGGTGTTGTCGATGCAGGCTCCCGCGAGCGTGCGGCCGTCCGGGCTGAACGAGAGGCTCCTCATGCGCTCGAAGGCCTGGCCGCGGACGCTGTTCTTGAACTCGTGCGCGCGCTTCGTCGCGAGGTCGATGATCAGGACTCGCTTGTCTCCCCCGCCCGTCGCGTACGTGTTTCCGTCCGCGCTCCACGCGACGCACATGACGGGTCCCTCGTGCCCGGGGAGAGGATCGGTCTCGACCTCCTTCTGGTTCCGGACGTCCCAGACCTTGACCTCGCCGTCGGAGCCGCCCGAGACGATCCTCCGGCCGTCGGGGCTCCACGCGAGCGAGAGCACGTCCGCCTTGTGTCCCGCGAGAGTCCCGATCAGCCGCCCCGTCTCGACCTCGAAGACCTTGATCGCGTGGTCGAGACCTCCCGTCGCGAGGAGCTTGCCGTCGGGGCTCACCTCGCACGTCCAGGCCTGGTGGCTCGCGAGGAGCCGCGGCCTCCGCCACGCTCCCTCGCGCGCCATGAGGAGAGCGGCGCGATACGCGGGGAGGTTGTCGATCGCGAGCGCCTTCGCCGCGAGGATCGCGGCCTCGGGGAAGCGCCCGTCCGCCGTCGCTCGCTGCGAGCGCTCGAGGTAGACGCGGGCGAGGACGCGGTCGGTCGCGCTCTTGAGCCTCACGGCCTCGTCGCGCTGGCGCTGGGCGTCCTCGACCTTGCGCCTGTCGGCCTCGACCCGCTTCTCCTCCTCGCGCTCGGCGGCTCTCTGGAAGCTGTTCCACGCGATCCCGCATCCGACGATCACCGACGCCGCCGTGAGGAGAGACAGGATCGAGACGAGCTTGTGCCGCCGCGCCCGCCGCATGAGTCGCACGATCGAGCCCACGGGACGCGCGGCGATCGGCTCTCCCGCGAGGAAGCGGTCGAGGTCGTCCGCGAGGGCCGCGGCGCTCTCGTAACGCTTGTCGGGCGACTTCTCGAGGCACTTCATGCAGATCGTCTCGAGGTCGCTCGCGACGCGGCGGTTCACGGAAGCGGGCGGGAGCGGGTCGAGCGTGAGGACCGACCAGATGATGTTGTATTCGCTCGCTCCGTCGAAGGGCGGTTTCCCCGTGAGGACGTGGTAGAGCGTCGCTCCCAGCGAGTAGACGTCGCTCCTCTCGCTGACCTCTTCCGCCCTTCCCTGGGCCTGCTCGGGAGGCATGTAAGCGGGCGTGCCGAGGGCCGAGCCCGTCTTCGTGATCCTCGTCCCCGCGTGCTTCACGCGCGCGAGGCCGAAGTCGATGACGTAGGGGTGGTCCTTCTTGTCGAGCATGAT
>JACQDU010000583.1 GCA_016200955.1 bacterium | reverse complement strand
TCGCCGCCCGCCCGGGCGGCGAGGGAGACGCGCCCGCCGCGCGGCGTGAACTTGACCGCGTTCGCGAGGAGGTTCACGAGGACCTCTCGGATCCTCCTCGGGTCGACGTTGAGGTGCGGGAGCTCGCCCGATGCCGCGACCTCGAGCGCGATGCCTTGCTTCTCCGCGAGAGGAGCCGCGATGCCCCGCGCCGAGGCGACGAGGTCCGGGACGCTCGTCCGCTCGAAGAAGAGCTCGAGCTTCCCCGCCTGGAGCCGCGAGAGGTCGAGGACGTCGTTCACGACCTCGAGGAGGTGCCTCCCGCTCTCGAGGACGGTCGCGACGTACTCCTTCTGCTTGGGCGCGAGCGGTCCCAGCGTCTCCTGCCCGAGCAGCTCCGAGAAGCCGATGATCGCGTTCAGGGGAGTCCTGAGCTCGTGGGAGATCCGCGCGAGGAACCGGGAGCGCAGCTCGCTCTCGCGCTCGGCGGCCGCGAGCGCCCGCTCGAGCTCGGCGCTCCTCCGCTCGAGCCGCTCCCTCGTCCCGTCGAGGAGCGCGCTCCGCCGCGAGAGGTCGATGAGCATCCGCGCCTTCGCCCGGAGCGCCTCGGCGGGGAAGGGGCGCTTCAGGAGCTCGCCGCCGAGCGCCGAGGCGCGCGCCAGCCTCTCGCCGTCCGGCTCCCTCGCCGTGAGGAAGATCACGGGAGCCCGCGACGAGGTCCCGTTCTCGCGCGCTATCCTCGCGGTCTCGAAACCGTCGAGGCCCGTGAGCTCGACCGCGATGATGAAGAGAGCGTGCTCTCTCCTCTTGAGCTGCGCGAGCGCCTCGCGGCCGCACGAGGCCCGGATCAGGCGCGCGCCCAGGGGAGCGAGGGTCTCCTCGAGCTCGCCGAGCCGCGCGGGCTCGTCGGCGAGGAGGACGTTCGCTCTCGGCTCCCTGGGCTCGAACGCTTCCATGCGAGCGCGTCGACCCCTCAAAGGACGTGCCTTTCCTCGCCGTACGGCAACGCATGCGCCGCGGGGGCTCCCCGGTGGTCACAACGTGCCCTGTGGAGACGATCCGTTTTCTCTCCCGGAAAGAATGTTGCCAGGCGGCACGACAAAAGGGGGCAGGAGTAAGCGACCCTTTACGCGAGAAAACCCCGGGAGCCCGCGTGGATGCACTTGGTTCGCCGCGTGCGTCTCACCAAACCATGAGCAGCCGCCGCGATCCCGCTGGCCGTTCCTTCGAGAGCACGCTCTCTCCTCCGAACGTTCCGCCGTGGCGAGGGGAGATCCTCATCGTCACCCAGGACACGATCGACCGGGACGGGCTCGTCCCGAGCCTGTGCGCCGGGGGCTTCGCCGTGCGGACGTGCCGCCCGAAGCGCGCGAACCTGGGCCCCACGCTCCTCCGGCCGCCGAGCCTCCTCCTCCTGGACCTCGCGGAGGACCACGAGCTCGTCCTCGAGTTCGCGCGGAGCGTCCGCGACGGCCTGGGCGAGCGAGCGCCCGCCGCGATCGCGCTCGCGGGAGACGACGAGACGACCTTCGAGCGGGCTTTCTCGCAGGGAGTCGCCGACGTCCTCGCGAAACCCGCCCCGAGCGCCGTCCTGAGAGTGAAGGCGGCGCGCCTCTCTCGCCCGAGGAGCGACCTCCTGGGCGCGGTGGGCGGCTACCGCGTGAAGCGGATCCTCGGCCGCGGCGGCATGGGCACGGTCTACCTCGCGCAGAAGGACGGGAAGGAGGTCGCGCTCAAGGTCCTCGACACGGGGTCGGGAGACCTCGAGCCCGAGGCGCTCGCCCGTTTCCGGCGCGAGACCGACATGCTCCGCTCGCTCGAGGGGAGCAGGATCCCTCGCTTCCTGGACGCCGGGCGCGTCGCCGACTGCTTCTACTTCGCCATGGAGTTCGTGCCGGGCGAGACGCTCAGGGACGCCGTCTCCCGCGGACCGATCGGGGAGAGAGCGACGGCTCGCATCATCGACCACGTGGGCGAGGCGCTCGAGACGATCCATCGAGCGGGCCTCGTCCACCGGGACGTGAAGCCGGCGAACGTGATCCTCGTCCCGGGCGGAGGAGCGAAGCTCGTCGACTTCGGCCTCGCGAAGGCCGTCTCGGATCACGGGCTCACGCGGACCGATCAGCTCCTCGGCACGCTCCACTACCTCGCGCCCGAGCTCGTCCTCGGGCAGGAGGCGACTCCGCGCACGGACGCCTTCGCGCTCGGCATGACCGCGCTCGAGGCGCTCGTCGGCAGCTCTCCTCTCGTCGGGAGCTCGGAGCAGATCGCCGCGATGCTCGCCGAAGGAGACTTCCCTCGAGCGAGGGACCTCGTCCCCACGTGCGCGCCGCAGCTCCGGGCCGCGCTCGATGGTTTGCTCGAGCCCGCTCCTCACGACCGCGCCTCGCTTTCGGACGCGAGGCAGCTCGTGGCGATGGGAGGACCGGCTTGACCATGCCGGCGCGTCGGCGCGTTCTGGTATCCTGCGGCTCTCTCGACGCTCGGACTTCATGGGAGGTGACTCATGAATCGCGCCGGTGAGCTCGCAGCAGTCGCGATCGACCGCGGATACCTGACGCTCGGACAGATCGAGGCCGCTCAGGCGGAGCGTCGCCGCGCGAGCACCTGCGTGGGGCGACCTTCGTCACCCCCCGTGAGAGGCGACGCCTGTTCCTCGCCGAGGTCCTCGTCCGGCAGGGCTCCCTGACCTACGAGCGGCTCGTCTCTCTCCTCGAGCTCTGCCGCGGATACAGCGAGGAGAACAGGGACGAGCAGCCCCACGCTCTCTTCGGCGACATCGCCGTGAGGAAGGGCTACGTCGCCCCGATCGAGGTCTTCCATGCCCTCGTGCAGCAGCGCGACCAGGAAGCCTCCGGGAAAGAGAGGCGGCTGATCGGCGAGGTCCTCGTCGACCGCGGCTGGCTCTCTCCCTGGGAGCTCGAGGACGTGCTCGTGACGGCGGCCGACCTCGGTTACTCGAACCGGACGGGCGAGACGCCGAGCGACGCGATCCCGGTGGGACGCCGTCTCCACTCGTCGGGGCCGCCTCAGAAGATCGCGAGGAAGCTCGGAGCTCGCCTGACCGTGCGCGAGGTCATGCGCCGCGCGGTCGTCACGACTCCCGAGGCCGTCCTCGCGGACGCGCTCGACCTCGCGCAGGAGAGCGGCCTCGACGCGCCCCTCGTGACAGACGGGGAAGAGCTCGTGGGCGCCCTCCGCGTGAGAGACTTCCTCGACACGAGCCGGAAGACTCAAGTCGAGAGGTGCATGACCTCGCCCGCGCTCACGGTGCACGCGGACGCTCCCGTCGAGGAGGTCGCGCCGCTCCTGCGGCAGCACGACCTCCCGTGCATCGCGGTCGTGCTCCGGGGCAGGGTCGTCGGCATGCTCACGCCGGACGACTTCCAGCACGCGGGCTTCCCTCGGCCTCCCGCCGATCGCACGCCGCTTCCTTACAGGGACCTCGGCGCCGGCGACTGAGCGACGAAGACAGGCTCGCGTTCGCCCCGGCCGTCCTCGATCTTCAATTCGTCAATGCTCAATCAGACAATCGGGCACTCGTTCCGCCCAAGGCGGTGACCCCGAGTCGGCAAGTTGCGTTGGGAGTGGCGATTTCCATCGGGCGCGGCTAGGCTCGAGGGATCTCGGGGACGACTTTCGGGGCGGGAAGGCGAGCGAATGGCACGCCTCCTGATCGTCGACGATGAACCGGGCGTCCGGGAAAGCCTGACAACGGGCCTCTGCGAGGCCGGACACCACGTCCACGCCGTGGGGACCGCCGCCCTCGCGCTCGAGGCGGCGAACGCGAAGGAGCGCTGGGACGTCGTGCTCCTGGACCTCGGCCTCCCCGACCGGGACGGGCTCGAGGTCCTGGGAGAGCTGCGCGCCCGCGTCCACGACGCTCCGGTGATCGTGATCTCCGGGAACAGCGAGATGGCGTCCACCGTGCGCGCCATGAGAGACGGCGCCTTCGACTTCATGTCGAAGCCTCTCGATCCGGACGAGCTCGACAAGCGGATCGACCGGGCCCTTCGCGTCTCCTCGAACCGAGCGCAGGCCGCGGTCCCACCGGCGCCGCGCGCCGAGCACGACGCGAGCTGCATGGAGCTCGTCGGGAGCTCCGCGGCCATGCGCGAGGTCTTCAAGCTGCTCGGCCTCCTCGCGGCCTCGCGGGCGACGGTCCTCATCCGCGGAGATTCGGGCACGGGGAAGGAGCTGGCGGCGAAGATCCTCCACGAGTTCGCGCTCGGCTCCGCCGCGAGCGCTCCTTTCGTGGCGGTCAACTGCGCCGCTCTCCCGGGGCCGCTCGTCGAGGCCGAGATCTTCGGCTACAAGCGCGGCGCCTTCACGGGAGCGGAGAAGGACCGCCCCGGCAAGCTCGAGGCCGCGGGAGACGGCACGATCTTCCTCGACGAGGTCGGCGAGGTCCCCCTCGAGACGCAGGTCAAGCTCCTCCGCGTCCTCCAGGAGAGGCGCTACGAGCGCCTGGGAGAGACCGAGAGCCACGAGTTCAAGGCTCGCATCGTCGCCGCGACTCACAGGGACCTGGAAGGTCTCGTGAAGTCGGGGAAGTTCCGCGAGGACCTCTACTACCGGCTCAACGTCGCGACCGTCACGCTCCCTCCTCTGCGCGAGCGGCGGAGCGACGTTCCTCTCATCATCGAGCGCCTCCTCGGAGCGATCTCGGGAGAGGTGGGCCGGCCCGTCACGGGGATCTCGCCGGGAGCGCTCGCGACGCTCTGCAGCCACGACTGGCCGGGGAACGTGCGCGAGCTCAGGAACGTCCTCACGCGAGCCGCCGTCCGCTGCCGCGGGACCGTGCTCCTCGAGGAGGACATCGAGCTCGCGAGCTCGACGGAGTACCGCCTCCCCGAGCCCACGGCGCAGAAGGCCGAGCCCGAGAGGCTCCCGACGCTCGAGCAGGCGGAGCGCGACCTCGTCCGCCGCGCGCTCGCGCTCACGCGAGGGCATCGGGCGAAGACGTGCGCTCTCCTCGGGATCTCTCGCCCGACGCTCCTCAGGAAGATCAAGCGCTACGGGCTCTCGACTCCCTCCAGGGAAGGCGAGGGCCCCGCGCTCTCCTGAACGGACGCGAAGCCTCGCGCTGCATCGGGCCCGCCCCCCGGTCAGCGAGCGATGCGAGCGCTCCAGGTGACGACGCGGTCTCTCCCGGAAGCCTTCGCGTCCGAGAGCGCGGCGTGCGAGGCGCCCACCAGCTCGGCGCTCGTCGCGAGAGCGGCGTCCGGCGCCACCGCGAGCCCGATCGAGATCGTGATCGGGAGAGAACGGAGCGCGGCGACTCCCTCGCGGACCCTCTCGGCGGCGCGCCGGGCGCCTTCCCGGGTCGCATCGGGGAGGAGGGCGGCGAACTCCTCGCCTCCGTAGCGGAAGGCGCGGTCGGTCTGTCGCAAGGTCTTCTCGATCGCGGTCGCCACGTCTCTCAGGACGCGGTCGCCGACCGCGCGACCGTGGCGCTCGTTGAACAGCTTCCAGTGATCGATCTCGGCCACGAGGAGAGCGAGCGGCGCGCCCGAGCGCGCCATGCGAGCCCACTCGCGGTCGAGGTCGGTCTCGAAGGCGCGGCGGTTCCCGAGCGAGGTGAGGGCGTCCACGAGGGCGAGCCTGCGGAACCTCCCGCTCTCGCTCTCGAGCTTGAGCTCGCGGTCGCGCTTCCTGAGAGCGGCGTGGATCCGCGCCGTGAGCTCCTCGAGCGAGCACGGCTTCCCGCAGAAGTCGTCGCCGCCCTTCTCGAGCGCCTCGACCTTGGTCTCGTTGTCCGTCCTCGCCGTGAGGAAGATCACGGGGAGGAAGGCGTCCGCCGCGAGCGTCTTGAGCGCCTTCATGACCGCGACGCCGTCCATGTCGGGAAGCGCCAGGTCGAGGAGGACGACGTCCGCTCCTCCGTCGAGGAAGGCGTCGATCCCGCCGGCCCCGTCGGGCGCCGAGCGGACGTCGAAGCCCTGCTCCGAGAGCGCCTCCGCGAGGGGCAGCCTCATGTCGGGGTCGTCGTCGATGCAGAGGACCCGCGCCGGACTCTCGCTCATGGAGATCTCCCGGGGCCCGCCCCGTTCCCGCTCAAGCTTTCTTCTCGAGCTCGGCTTCGAGGTCGCGGAAGAACCAGGGCCGCAGCTCGTCGATCTCGCGGCCCAGCCCGTCGTCCTGCGCGTGCTTCGCGAGGAACTCGTCGATCTCGTCCACGAGGCACACTTCCGGCCAGTCGTTCCTCGGATCCATGGCTCTCGCCTCCCGCCGTCGCTCGCTGCAAGGCCGGGCCCACGAAGGGCGTTCGTGGAAGTCGCCCGGCCCGGGAGGGACGTCCCGACCATGGAAAGAATGGATCCCGCCGAGCATGACGAGTCGTTCCGGGAGAAAGACGGATCGTGCTACCTGAGCTCTTGCCCTTGAGCCGAGAAGCTCGAGGCGAGCTCGATCAGGATCCACGCCTCCGCGCACGCGAGCACGAGGACGGTCGCCGCGAGGACGAGCACGTCCAGCCACAGGAACGCCGCGAGCGCCGAAGCCGCCGCGAGCGCGATCCCGTTCGTCACCTTCCCGAGGAACCCCGCCTCGCGGAGCGCTTCTCGCCGCGCCCGCTTCACCGCCCGGATGCGCCCGAGCGCGAACGCGACGGCCGGGTAAACGGCCCACGCGAGGAAGACGATCGCCGCGAGCACGGCTCCCAGGAGCGCGATCCTCTCCATGCTCCCCGGCGGCAGCGCCGCGAGCTTCGCCTCTCCCTTCTTCTGGGCGAGGAGGAACCACGCGACTCCCGCGATCGGGAGCGCGTTCGCCGCCGCCAGCGTCGCGAGCGAACGGAACGCGGATCTCTCCTTCTCTGGCATGCGCTCAGTCTAGCGTTCTCGAGATGCACGGGAAGTGAAACCACCGAATGCACCGAAGGCACCGAAGTCGCGCGTTTTCGGTGCGCTCGGTGCATTCGGTGGTTCCAAGGAACGCGTGCACGTTCCTGAGGAACCCGTGCACGTTCCTGAGGAACCCGTGCACGTTCCAGAGTTACGCGTGCACGTTCCTGAGGAACGCGTGCACGTTCCTGACGAACGCGTGCACGTTCCT
>JACQDU010000582.1 GCA_016200955.1 bacterium | reverse complement strand
CGCGGGCAAGACGACGACCATGAAGATCCTGGCGACGCTCCTCCGCCCGACGAGCGGCCAGGCTTACGTGTGCGGCTTCTCCGTGAACGGCCAGGCGAAGCACATCCGGAAGAAGATCGGCTACGTCCCCGACTTCTTCGGCGTCTACGAGGACATGACGGTCCAGGAGTACCTCGAGTTCTTCGCCGCGCTCTACGGGATCTTCGGGCAGGAGCGCGACCGCGTGATCCGGGACGTGCTCGAGCTCACGGACCTCTCCTACAAGCAGAAGGCGCAGGTCGAGAGCCTCTCGCGCGGCATGCAGCAGAGGCTCGGGCTCGCGCGCGTGCTCCTCCACGACCCTGAGGTCCTGCTCCTCGACGAGCCGGCGTCGGGCCTCGACCCGCGCGCCCGCGTCGAGATCCGCGAGCTGCTGAAGGAGCTGCGCGCGATGGGGAAGACGATCCTCATAAGCTCCCACATCCTGAGCGAGCTCGCCGAGCTCTGCAACAAGGTCGCGATCATCGAGAGGGGCCAGCTCCTCTTCTCGGGCCCGATCGACGATATCCTCAAGCGCGTGCGGCGCGCCGGCGTCGTGCAGGTCAAGGTCAAGGAGGGGACCGACCGCCTCCGCTCGCTCCTCGTGGACCACGGCTCGATCGAGAAGGTCGCCGAGATCGAGGGAGGGCTCCTCGAGATCGAGCTCAAGCCCGAGGTGACCGACTACACGTTCGTCGCCGACTTCGCGATCGAGAAGGGCTTCAAGATCCTCGTGCTGCGCGAGGAGGCGATCAACCTCGAGGACGCCTTCATGAAGATCACGAAGGGGCAGGTCGCGTGAACTTCGGAGGCGCGATCTTCCACCGCGAGGCGCTCGTCCACGTCCGCCACCCGCGGACGTACGTCTTCCAGACCGTCTTCCTCGCGGGCCTCGTGCTGCTCCTCGTGCCTCTCTGGCCCACGGGCGGAGGGGGAGGAGCGCAGGTCGCGGACAAGGGCCGGACGATCTTCGAGTACGGGACTCTGTTCGAGATGATCCTCATCGCGCTCATCGCCCCCGCGCTCACGGCGAACGCGATCACGTCGGAGAAGGACAAGAACACGCTCGACATCCTCGTGCTCACGAACGCGGGGCCGCTCTCGATCATCTTCGGGAAGCTCCTGGCGAGGATCGCGACGCTCGGGTTCCTCCTGTTCCTCTCGCTGCCCGTGATCTTCGCGCTCCTGACGCTCGGAGGGATCGACGTGAAGTCGATCGGGGCGGCGTACGCGATCCTCCTCTCGACGGCGTGGCTCGGAGGATCGCTCGGGATCCTCCTCTCGACGATCCTGAGGAAGACGACGATCGCGCTCATAGGAGGCTACGCGTTCCTGACCTTCTACCTGGCGTCGCCCGCGATCCTCACGCCGCTCGGGTTCTTCGCGCAGACGCGCGGCGCGGGCAGCTACGACGCGAGGACGGCTTACGCGAGCCCGTTCTTCGACATCCTCTACCTGTTCTCGCCCTCGTCCTTCGTCGCGAGGGAGAGCTTCGCGCAGCACTGGTGGATCAACCCGCTCATCTCCCTCGGCGCGGGAGGAGTCCTCGCGCTCCTCTCGGTCGTCCTCCTCGCGCGAGCGCGGCACATAGACCGCGCGCTGGGCCTCAGGCAGATGCTCGAGGGCGTCGACAAGCTCGCCGCCGGGCTCATGCCGGGGAAGACCGCGCGCAAGCTCGCCGCCGAGCGCCCCGGTCCCGTGGGCAACCCGATCTACTGGAAGGAGACGACGGTCAACACGCTCGGGCGCTTCCGCCACTGGTGGCGCATGAACCTCCTCATCGCCGTTCTCCTCGGAGCGAGCTTCTTCACCTTCCAGAGCGAGCTCGGGAACATCGAGTTCCACAAGTACGTCGGCGGCACGCTCTCGGGCCTGCTCGTGATCACGGCGACCATGATCGCCGCCACGAGCGTCTCGAAGGAGCGCGAGGACCGGACGCTCTTCGTGCTCGCGACGACTCCCGTCGAATGCGCGGTCTACGTGAAGGGGAAGGCGCTCGGGATCCTCCGCAACATCTCGTTCCTCATGCTGCTCCCGTTCATCCACGTGCTCATCTTCATCCTGTGGGACGGGGTCGTGCGCACGAACCCTCTCCAGGCCGCCATGGCGTTCGGGAACGGGCCGATCTCGGCGCCCTCGCTCCTGTTCGTGATCATAGGAGTCCCGGTCGCGGCGATCTCGGCGATCGTCCAGGGAATGTTCGTCTCGCTCGTCTTCCCGACGACCCTGCGCGCGCTCATGGCGGCGATCGGCGTCGTGGCGGTCGAGGCGCTCCTCCCCTTCTGCTGCTGCCTCCCGACCTTCAATCCGGTCCTCCTCCTGTACTTCGGGATCCAGCCCGCGAATCCGGGCGTCGCGGCGTCCCAGTTCGCGAGCTGGGCGCTCCTCGGGAGCGCGGTGTTCTCGCTGTTCGCGCACATAGGCCTCACGTGCGTCGTCTACTCGCTCATCCGGAGCGGCTTCGACCGCTACCTCGGCCGCGCGGGCTGAGACCCTTGCGTCTTTGCGTCTTCGCGTCCTTGCG
>JACQDU010000581.1 GCA_016200955.1 bacterium | reverse complement strand
GAAACGATCGCCGCCTGAGTCAGGCCAGAGCCTGGGAGCGGGAGTCGCTTCGACGGCGTTCTCCTCGTCGATGGGAGCTTCCTCTTCCTCGGCGATCTTCGCCCCCTCGCCTCGAGCGCCGGGCCAGATCCGGAAGCCGCCGCGAGCGTGGAAGACGAGGAAGGAGATCTCCCAGGTCCCGTAGATGCTTCCGAGGTCGTAGGCGCCCGTGTAAGAGACCGTGTGCGTCCGGTAGCTCTTCGTCCACCAGGACGCGAGCGTCTCGGAGTGGTAGCCCCCGCGGATCGTGAACGGAGCGACGTCGTCGATCCCGTCTCCCGTGATCGTCCCTTCGTGGAACTCCAGGACGAGGTCCATGAAGTGCCGGCCGGCGAAGCGAGGGTCCGTGTAGAAGCCGTGCCAGGGGCCGGACGGGATCGGGCTGTCCTCGGGGCAGGAGTCTTCTCGCACGACGTCATCGTGCTTCGCGAGGAGCGGAAGGGCAAGGTCCCACCTAGCTCCACCTAGCCCGGCGAGCCCTTCTCCATGACGGTGTCCTTGGAGAGGTTGTACTTCTCGATCTTCGCGTCGAGCGTCGGCCGCGAGATGCCGAGGAGAGAGGCGGCCTTCGACTTCTTGTAGCGAACTCGCTGCAGGACCTCGGCGATCGCGAGCCGCTCGATCTCCTCGACTTCCTTGTTCACGAGGTCCTTCAAGGTCTGGCCCGTGAGCTGGATCACCTTCTTGCCCGCGCGAGCCGTCCGCGCCGGAGCGAGCGCGGCTTCCACGACGTTCTTCGAGAGGTGCTCGGGCCGGATCATGTCCTTCGAGAGGGCGCTCGACCGCTCGATCTCGTTCTCGAGCTCGCGGACGTTCCCGGGCCAGTCGTAGCGCAGGAGGATGTCGAGCGCCTCGGGCGAGATCTCGCGCGCGTGGACGGACGGCTTGTCCGCCACCTGAGCGGGCTGGCCGGGGGCGGCGTTCTTCTTGTCCGTGATGCGCTTGAGGACGAACTCGATCAGGAGCGGGACGTCTTCCTTGCGTTCTCTCAGGGGAGGCAAGGCGACGTTGATCACGTTGAGCCGGTAATAGAGGTCCTCGCGGAACTTTCCTTCCTTGATCATGCCGACGAGGTCGCGGTTCGTGGCGGAGATGATCCTCACGTCGACCTTCTTGAACTCCTTCGAGCCGACGCGGCGGAGGACGCCGTCCTGGAGGACTCTCAGGAGCTTGGTCTGCATGTCGAGGTCCATGTCCCCGATCTCGTCCAGGAAGAGAGTCCCCTGGTCGGCGACCTCGAAGAGGCCCTTCTTGTCCTTGTGAGCTCCCGTGAAGGCGCCCCGGACGTAGCCGAAGAACTCGCTCTCCATGAGATTCTGCGGGATCGCCGCGCAGTTCTCGGAGACGAACTCTGCCGAGCGCCGCGGCCCGTTGTAGTGGATCGCGCGAGCGATCAGCTCCTTTCCCGTCCCCGACTCGCCCTGGATGAGCACGGGCACGGAGGACTCGCAGACCTTGTCGAGGATCGTGAAGACCTCGATCATCTTGGGAGAGCGCGTGATGATCGAGTCGTAGTTGTACTTGAGCTGGACGTCTTCGCGGCGGGCGGCGAGGGCCTCGCGCGCGCGGACGAGCTCCCGGTCCTGCTTCTCGACGCGGTCCCGGAGGAGCTGGTTCAGGCGCTCGAGCTCGTCCTTTGCGCGGACGAGCTCCTCCTTCTGACGCGAGTTCTCCTCGAAGAGCCGCGCGTTCTCGATCGCGATCGAGGCCTGGTCGGCCACGAGCTCGAGGAGGTCCTGGACTCTCTCGTTGAAGCGGTCGGGCTCGAAGCGGTTGTCGAGGTAGATCGCTCCCAGGACCTGGTCCCGGTGCTTGAGCGGCACCGAGAGCACGGAGCGAAGCTTGAGATGGTAGATGCTCTCGCGCCCGGACCAGCGAGGGTCGTGGCTCGCGTCGTTCGAGAGGACGGCCTGGCCTTTCCCTATGACCTCGCGGGCGATGCTCCCCGAGATCTTGTCGCGCGCGTCCTTGATCGACTCGCGGTCGATGTTGCGAGAGACCTTGACGCGCAGCTCGGCCGCCGCTCCCGGAGGAGCGTCCGGATCGGTCTCCTTCAGGATCAGGAAGCCGCGCTCGGCGCCCGAGACCTGGATCACGGTGTCCATGACCTTCTCGAGGAGCCGTCTCACGTTGAGCTCGCCGTTGAAGGTCTTGTTGAGCGCGAGGAGGCGCCGCAGCTCGCCCACCCGCTCCGCGAGAGCGTGCGAGTCGCCCTCCTCGACGACCTGCGTCTCGAGCGCGCGCTCGGAGCCGCCCGGGCTCGCGGGCGCCGGTGTCGCCCGGAGCTGGAGCGATCCGGTCGCCGAGCCTCGCGGCGACGGCGAGTCGTCGGGAGAAGGAGTCGTCGTCGGGATCGCCTGCGCGCCCGTGTCGGCGGCCTCCTTGTCGAGGTGCTTCGTTCCCTCGATGGGAGTGGAGGCCGGGGCCTCGGTGCTCGACGCGCCCTGGGTCATGGTGATCGGCATGGGCACGCCCGCGCGGATCGCTCGCTCGACGGCATCGCGGGGAGGGATCCTTCCGGTCTCTCCCGCGATCGCCATGGCCCGCTGCTTGGCGCCGGACGGATCGTCCACCGGAGCGAAGGCTCCCGTCGAGAGGTCGAGCGTCTCTTTCCCGGTCCTCGCCTTGGCGACGTCCTCGGGGACCTTCTCGAAGTAGAGGACCGTCGTCCCGATCTCGATCTTGTCGCCGGGGACGAGCCCCTTGCGCGTCACGCGCCGGCCGTTCACGAACGTCCCGTTCCGCGAGTCCTTGTCGACGAGCTCGAAGCCTTCCTTGCCCTCGTGAACCTCGCAGTGATGCCGCGAGGAATTCAGGTCGTCGATCTGGAGCGAGTTCTCCGCGCTGCGTCCGATGGTGCAGACGCGCGCCTCGCACTCGAACATGCGATCGGGACGGCCGTCTTGACCGCGGATGATGAGTCGCGGCATCTGCTCCCCGTTCGCACGAAGTGTAAAGCGAGTCTATCGAACCCGCCGACGCGTTTCAACCTTGCGCTCCGCGCGGCGTTGGGACTTTCGACGGGGCGCGTTGTAAAGAACGCAAGCGGGCCTTAGCGTGCAGGATGAGCAGACGGGATCGAACCGTTTCCCGCGGCAGCGGTTGTCCATGCCGAGGTGGCAGAGATTGAAATCGAAGCGAAGAGGGTCTCGCGGGTCGAGCGCGCGGAGCGCCGCCGTCACCTCGCGCGCCGCCTTGAGATCGGGAGAGGAGCGCCTCGTGAGCCCGAGCGCTCGCGCGTAGCGGAAGACGTGAGCATCTAGCGGCATGACGAGCCGAGCGGGCGAGACGCCCGGCCAGGCTCCGAGATCGACGGCGTCCTTACGCACCATCCATCTCAGGTAGAGAAAGAGCCGCTTCGCCGCGCTTCCCTTCTTGACGTCGGGCAAGTGCCGCACGAGCCCGCGTCGGTCTCGCTCGATGTCTTCCTGGGAGTTTTCGAGGAGAGAGTCGCGAAAGCGAGCGAGGGCCGCCGCGACGTCGGGCTCTCTCTCGTGATCATCTCCTTCCAGGAAGAGCGCCTCGAGCCCCCCTTCACGCGACGCTCCCTTTCCCACGAGCCTCACCAGCTCCGCGAGGTCTCGCGGGCGCGTCATCCTGTAAGAGAGCCCCTCGGTGAGGTCGAGCGCCTCTCCCGGATCTTCTCGCGCCAGCTCCTTCGAGCGCTCGGCCGGGGAGGGCCCCAGGCGCCGCAGCAGCTCCGCGACGATCGGGAGGAACAGGCTCACCTTCCCGTAGGCGAGCGCGCATGCGTAGAGGCCGACGACCTCCTGGTCGCGCGGGTTCTCGTAGCGGCGCACGAGACCGATCGGGTCGTTCGCCACGTAGCGCGCTCTCTCCGTGGGAGAGTCGGCGACGCGGCCGAGGACTTCTCTCAGCGCGGGGAGAGGCTTGGCCATCTTCCTCTGACGTCGCTTGCTCAACGCGCTCTCGAGACGTCTCTCTTACCAGGAAATGTCCTTCGGAGATCGCTCGATGAGCTTCGCAAGCGCCATGAAATGTCCTTCGGAGATCGCATGAGCTTGCGATACGAACAGGTCGCCGGGTCGAAGATGTAGACGCCGAAGACGGGAACGGGCTCCGTGGGTGGCGACTTGTCGTCATCGACTGCAGGAATGAGCCCAACGCCCCACACGACGAGATCCAGGTATCCGTCCCCATTCAGGTCACAGAAGCACATCGAAAGCACGCCGTCGCGATACACGAAGCCGTCGTCGTGGCAGTCCAGCACGCGAATGTCGAGGTCCCCGAGTCGGACGATGCCGTTCCCCTTGTTCGTCGTGCCCAGCTCGACATCGAGGGTGACGCCGTGACCGACCTCCAGCTGGAGCCGATCGTCGGCGTTGCCGTCTTGCAACATGAGCAGCAGTCTCGCGGGAATCCCGCGGTCCATCGCGAGAGGTGATCGAGTTCGAGGGAAGCACAAGGGTAAGGCCACGACCGCAAGCGCCATGAGGATCCGCCGACGCGTCATGACTCCATCGTCGGCACCCGGGCGTGGCTTGCTGAAGGCTCGTCACCCACCCTCGCCCCTCGGAAGCTACAAACGCCTTTCATGCGCCTGCGGTTTCCCGATCTCCATCTTCCAGCGCAGGGGAAGGCGCGACGTGACGCCGACGAGCGCGGCGTTGGTCCGCGCGGCGAGATGGACGTCCCAGGGAGGGCTGAAGGTCCACAAGGCGATCGTTCCGTGCCCGCGGTAGAAGAGCTGTCTTTGCACGAGGTCCTGATTGTTCACGATCAGCCTCTCGAAACCTTCCAGGGCCGTCATGAGCGGAAGAAGCTCGTCGCGATCGAGGTTCAAGGCCCGCGCCCGGAAACCGGCCGAACTTGATCACGTAGCCGAGCGACAGCTCGAGCATGTACTCGCCGAACCTGTCGCGGAGGAATTCCCATTCGTCGTGAGGGCGGCCGCGTCCGGTCTTCCAAAGGCGGTACACCTTGGGATCGGGCTCGGCGAGATCCCCCAAGCGCACGCCGCACTGCAGACCATCGGGACCGGGTAGTTCCTGGAGGACGAGGAACCCCTCGCTCACGAAGATCCGCTCGAGTGGGAGGCGCAGGCCGATCAGGTCCGGATGCTTCCCCGCGAGCGCGTACCAGCCCCTGACCGCGAGTGGCAGGCGGAGACCGAGGCGGCGCTCGGTTGCGTCGAGGCTCCGGACTGAGAAGCCGTGGCGCTTCCGGAACCGAACGAGAAACTCGTCGATGATCGCGCGAGTCAGGTCGAGAGGCTCGTCGTCGACCGGGGGCGGCCTCATCGCGCCTCACCCGCCCTCGCCCCTCGGAGGCTCGGCAGCGAGAGCGCGGACCTCGGGGAGCACGAACTCCTCGAACAGGATCTTGACGACGCAGGCGAACGGCACCGCGAGGAGCACGCCGAACAGCCCGAAGATCTTCCCGAAGGAGAAGACGGCGAGGATGAGAGCGAGCGGGTGGAGCCCGACGTTCCGGCCGAGGACGGCCGGGTAAGCGAATGCCTCGAACGTCTCCGCTCCCGCGAAGACGAGGCAGACTCCCAGGCACCTCATGCCGAGCGAGCCGCCGGACTCGTAGGCGAAGATGCACCCCAGGACTCCTCCCACGAGTGGTCCCAGGAGAGGCACGACCGAGAGCAGCCCCGCGGCCATGCCGATGAAGAACGCGAAGCGCACTCCCACGAGCCACAGGCCGAACCACGTGAGGACGCCCTTCGCGAGCGCTATGAGGAGCCTCCCGCGGAAGAACGCCGCGAGCGCCCGGTCGATCTTCCCCGCGATGTCGAGGACGCGCGCTCGATACGCTCCCGGCAAGCTCGCGGAGACGTGCCGCTGGATGTCCGAGAGCGAGAGCAGGAGGAAGAACGAGTAGAGCGGCACGAGGAAGACGTAGCCGAAGAAGTTCGTGAGCTGCTTCAGGAACTCCTGGAGACCCTTGGACGCCTTGACTCCGACGGAGAGCGCGTCGCCGGCCTGGGCCTCGAGCGCTCGCGCGAACGACTCGAGACGCTCGTGCGAGATCCGCTGGAGCTTCGGCTTCACGGCGTCCGTGATCTTCTCGATGAGCCCGACCTTCCTCGCGCCCGAGAGGTCCTCGCTCACGAAGTAGACGCCCTCGGGCGTCTTCCTGAGAGGCGATCCCTCGACCTTCTTCAGGCGCTCGATCGTCGCCTTGTCGGTGGGGTCCTTCTCGTCGAGGAGACGCTCGCCCGCGAGGTCGCGGCGGATCTCGTCGAGATGCTCGGCCGCCATGAAGGCGCCGAAGCCGAGCGTGCCCACGACCGAGAGGAGGACGGCTCCGAAGAGCACGGAGACCGCGAAACTGCGTCTCACGCGCCACTTCTCGAGCTTCTCGACGACGGGGTTCAGGACGTAGGCGATGAGGAGCCCGATCAGGAAGGGGTTCAGGACGTCCGAGAGGTAATATCCGAGCCCGAGCGCGGCCGCGAGAGCGACCGCGAGCACGAGCGCTCGATGCGAGCTGCGCGGCGGGATCGGGGCCGCCTCGAACGCCGTGCGAGCGACGGCCGCCGCGGTGAAGCCGCCCGACTGTCCGGCGGTCTCGAAGCCGGGGATCGGCGGCACGGCGGGCGTCGCCGGGATCGGCGTCGAACCGATGTCGGGGGCCGGCTCTGCCTCTCGCTCCATTCAGCGTCTCTCTCGAGTAGGCCGCCGCTCGTGGCTCAGAGAGTCGTGCCTCCGGTCGCGCGCGCCGCACGGGGCAGCTCGCGGTGATTCGAGTGAGCCGGAGGAGCGAGCTCGCGCGCGTTCAGCGTCTCGGGCAGGAGCCGCTCGGGCGAGAAGGCGTCCTCGAAGGCGTATCCGTCGGCGAAGTCTTCCTTCCTGTCCTCGGCCGTCTTCCCCATGAGCTCGCGCTGCACGAGAGACCAGACCATCTCGCCCCAGTCCTCGGTCTTCCTCACGCCCCAGTGCTTGAAGACCATGAGCGCGAGCGGCCCGAAGGCGTCGATCGCGAAGCGGCGGATCCCGTCGAGCAGCTCGCGGCCCGAAACGTGGCGCTTCTCTCCCACGAGCTTCGTCGTCGTGTACTCGAGCGCCTGGTAGACGAAGATGTAGGCCTCGAACGGATAGCGGCCGTCCTCGCGGACGAGCTGCCGGATCTTCTCGAGCTCGGGCTCCTCGGAGTCGGGCACGACGTGCTCCCTGCTCTTGCTGATTGTGCACGAATTCTGCCTCAAACGCTCACGCCGCGCACGGAAATCCCCGGCTCGTTCCCCGGCGGCTCCTGGCGCATACGGCTCATCTCGGGTCGGTCTTTGCGGGCCGGAAGCCGACCGAGG
The DNA here is from genome assembly GCA_016200955.1 of bacterium. Taxonomy (GTDB): domain Bacteria; phylum Planctomycetota; class J058; order J058; family JACQDU01; genus JACQDU01. Next base: position 1,400 of record JACQDU010000581.1, on the reverse strand, counting down.
CGACGCGCCTTCCGGGGACGGTCCCTCCCGTGTCGCGAGCCCACGAACGGCACTCCTGCGCCGTGGCGTTCCATCCGCCGCCGCGGTCCACCCTGGGATTCCGCTCAGGAGCGCGTCGCGTCGAGGACGAGCCCTTCGAGCGCGAGGTTGACGTTCTGCTGGGCGAGGATCGCCTCGTCCGCCTTGACGCACGCCTCGATCGCGCGAGCGACGGCGTCTCTCCCGCCGCTCGCGAGCTTCTCGAGGAGAGCGCGGTCGGCCCCGGAGACGCGCGCGCCCTTCTCTCCGCGAACGGCCTGGTCGAGAGCGTCCCTGAGAGCGCGCGCGACGATCTCCGTGACCTCGAGCGCGCCGTCGCGGCGCTCCTGCGGGGCGGCGTTCTTGGGAGCCGCGCGCGACATGAGCTCGGCCGCGGTGCCGATCGGGTCGCGCCGCGCTCCGCCACCGGCGAGGGCCTCGAGGAGGAAGCGCGCGGCCGAGACGCGCTCCTCGTGGCGCGGCCGCAGCGCGATCCCGGGGCTCCCTCCGGCCCAGGCCGCGCGCGAGGCCGCGTCTTTCCGGGAGACGCCCTGCTTCACGAGGACCTCTCCCACCTCGTCGGGCGTGAGCTCGGAGAGGGCGAGCACGAAAGAGCGCGATGCGATCGTCCGGAGGAGCGCGTCCTCGTGAGTGGCGATCAGGATCACGTGAGCCCGCGCGGGCGGCTCCTCGAGCGCCTTCAGGAGAGCGTTCTGGGCGTCCTCGGTCATGGCGTCGGCCGGATCGAAGACGAAGACGCGCCTCCTCCCCTCGACGGGAGCGAGGGCGATCTCGTCGAGCGTCGCGCGGACCGCGTCGATCCCGAGGGCGGCCTTCCCTTCCTCGGGCGTCACGCGCACGAAGTCCGAGTGAGCGCCCGAGTCCGTCTTCTTGCACGGAGCGCAAGCGCCGCACGGGACCTTCCCAGCTCCCGCGGGCTTTCCTTCCGCGAGGCGAGCGGCCGCTTCTCCCTTGCAGTTGAGCGCCTTCGCGAGCTCCCGCGCGACGAGAGAGCGCCCGGTCCCCTCGCGGCCGGCGAGCACGAGCGCGGGAGGGACTCTCCCGCTCTCGAGGGCTCGCACGAGGACCTCCTTCGCGCGAGCGTGGCCCGTCACGGCCTCGAACCAGACCGTCTTCGTCATCTCTCACGACTCTAACATCGAGGGTGGGACCGGATTCGTGGCCCGGCCGTATCAGGTGCTAGACTCAATTCGTGAGCGAGTACGAGAACGTCAAGCGGACGGTCAAGGCCATGCGCCTCTCGCGCGCTCAGGCGAAGAGCGTGGCGGAGAAGGCCTACGAGGCCGACCTCGCGGCGGGCCTCCCGCACCTCGCGCTCAAGTGCGCGCGCGAGTTCGGGCTCGGCGAGCCGAAGGTGAGCG
>JACQDU010000580.1 GCA_016200955.1 bacterium | reverse complement strand
GACATCGAGATCGGAACGCGCGATTTCAATCTCGATGCCGGCGACATCAATCACGATGTCAGCGCGATCCAGCTCGATGTCGGCGTCATCGATCTCGATGTCGCCGACGTCGATCACGATGTGAACGTCTTCCACGTCGATGTCGCCATGACGCTCGCGGACGTCCATGGTCCCGGAGGCATCGACCGCGAGTTCTGGAGCGCGTAGGCTGAGCTCATGTCACCGAGGGCCCGGAAGATCGCCGCGAAGCTCGTGGTCTCGGTGCTCGTCGTGAGTGCTCTCGCGTCGATCGCGGGAGGGACGCTTCTCGTGCTCGAGCGACGGGGCCTCGTGACGCTGAGGCGCATGCCGCACATCTCAGCCTTCTGCTGGTACGAGGACCGTAGCGGGGCGACCGTCGGCGTTGCTGTCGTGAACACGGATGTCGTCGGGGGCGCGTTCGTTTTCAGCGATGCCAGAAACGAGAGACTGCGCATCTGGATCCCCCCACGCTCCGTGCTCCTGCGCCACGCCGGCTGGCGGCCGGTTTCTCTCTGGCACACGGGCGATCTGATCGTCGATGAACTGTGGAACGGCCCCGAGCCAGAGATCGTTCGCCGAGGAACGTCCATTCCCATCGCGATCGACCGTGATCAGATGAACTCCGGCGACTTCTACGGCCTCTACCTTCGCGACTCGCCGACCTTCGCTCTCATCGAGGGAGCGCACGTCATCCGGTTAGACAACGATGAGCGGAAGGCATTCCTTGCTCGTCTTGTCAGAACGGGCCGCATGCCGTCAGGTGACTTCGGTTGGGCCCCCGACGTGCAGCGCAGTTGCGGGTACGGACCATGCCATGGGGGCGACTTCGCGATCTTCGACGATCCGGAAGGCCCGATGCAGGTCCCGATCGACACGACCCAGGCAGAGGCGGGCTTTCATGAGGTCGAGCTCTACGTCCACGTCTATGGAAGTCGTGCCAAGCCAGGTCACCAAGACGCCCGGTACTGGAAGAGAGTCGTCATCTACGACCCCGACATGACGATCATTGACGAGAGAGGGTCCCAGCACTGACGCGCTCGTTGTGGATGCTCCCTCGCCACCCACCCCTACCTCCCTCCTGCGGAGGAGGGGGTCGTTGGGGACGGTCTCTCTTTGCGTCTTCGCGTCTTTGCGCCTTTGCGTTTCCCGACGTTGCTGGAACCTTCGTTTGCAGCTCACTCCCGCCGAGAGAAGATACGCCCCATGGAAACCACCGCCGCGCGAGCCGTGGTCGAGCGAGTGATCCCGTTCGCGTTCCTCGACGGGAGCCGCCGCGCGTGGGTGGCGTCTCGCTTGACCGAGCAGCGCTACGAGCCCCACGAGCTGGTGCAGCAAGTCTCGGGCGACACGGTGTTCCTCATCGCGCGCGGCTCGATCGAGGTCGTGGAAGTCACGCCCGCGGGAACGCGCGTGCGCCAGACGATCACGGAAGGCCACTACTTCGGCGAGCGCACGGCGCTCCTCGAGGCGGCGCCGGAGCGCGACGTGAGAGCAGGAGAGGAAGGCTGCGACCTCTTCGCGCTCGCGGGAGCGGACTTCCTCTCGCTGGTCTCGGAGAGCGTGGTGTTCTCGCAGGCGCTCGCGAGCATCCTCGTCCAGAAGCAGAAGATCTTCGAGCCCTACAAGAGACTCGAGGCGAAGCTCCTCGAGGTCATGAGCCGCGGGTCGTTCCTGCTCTCGGAAGTCTTGCCGTATTACCAGGCGCTTCACCCCGCGCTCCACGCGAAGCTCACGTCGCACGAGCTCGACCTGGACGCGCTCGCTTACGCGGTGCCGAGGCTGCCGCCCGAGGTCACGACGACGACCTTCTACTTCCTCACGGACACGATCCCTCACCTGTATTCGGATCCCGACGCGAAGTTCGCGAAGGTCAACTCGGGGAAGCAGAGGCGCCGCTCTCTCTGGCAGCTCATGCCGGGGAAGCTCCTCGTGCTCCTCCGAGACGGCATGACCGACGTGACCGATCTCCTCACGTGCCTCTGCCTCTACGCGACCGAGGTGAGGAAGCTCAGGAGGAGGATCGGCACGGACACTCTCCTGAGATGGCTCGCGAAGCTCTCCGGCTGGCCAGATCCTCTGGACGAGCAGCGCATGCTCGCCGAGCTTCCTCTCTCGGAGGACGAGCGCGCGGGGATCCTCAGGATCTGGCCGCAGAAGACCTCCGAGAGACTGAGAGAAGTCCTCGTCCATCACGAGGACATCGCCTTTCAGGTGAGACGCTCCCTCGACGACTACAACTCGAGGGCGAGCGAGGACTGGGTCTCGCAGATCCGCGAGACCGCGGCGCGCGTCGTGGACATGGACTCGGACTTCGACGTGCACGTGATCTCGTCCAACACGCACTCCGTCGGGAACTGCCTCTCGCCTTACCTCGCTCGGCGTTCGGGAGAGATCCTCGAGTGGGGCCGCGAGCACCTGCCCGACGGCTTCGCGGGAGACCCGGGCGCCGCTCGCCCCTGGGGCGAGCGCTGGGCGAGCCGCGCGGACCTCGTCTACGCGACGGCTCCGGCTTTCTTCGCCGCCAACCCCGACGCCGCGCGCGAGCGCGATGAAGTCGAGAGCGCGACCGGGAGGATCCACCTCTCGCAGACCGCTTTCACGGGGATCCAGGTCGATCTGATCGACGCGCGGCGCCTCCGCGACGACGCGACCGATCCCGACGTCCCGATCCGCGTCCCCGAGAGGCCGACTCTCATCGTGAACATCGACTACGCCTTCGGCGAGCAGGCCGACGAGATCCTCGCGAACCTGATCTACGTCTTCGGGAGGCGCATCCGTTCCGTGAACGTCCTCGGGAAAGCCGGCGCTCTCGCGGGGAAGCGAGGCGACCTCCTCTTGCCGAGAGCGACGCTCCTCCAGACGAACGACGAGCTCTACCCTCTTCCGAACAACGACCTCTCGCGAGCGGACCTCGCGGCCCTCGCCGAGGGCCGCTCCGTGCAGGAGGGGCCGATCCTCACGATCGCGGGCACCCTCCTCCAGGACAGGCCGCTCCTCCTCTTCTACAAGAAGGTCTGGCGCTGCGTCGGTCTGGAGATGGAAGGCAGCTTCTACGCCCGACGCGTCGTCGCCTCGATCGCCACGGGAGTCCTCGAAGCGGGAGTCGTGACTCGCTTCGCTTACTACGTGAGCGACGCTCCCCTCGAGCCCAGCTCGACTCTCGTCGAGGCCCTTCGCCCGGAGGAGGGGATCCCTCCTCTCTACGCGATCACGAGAGCCATGCTCCGGAGGATCTTCGCGTAGTACTCAGCCGGGCGCGTGGTCGATGTCCTCGTGGTTCGGCCACCCGTCGCTCGCGTTGCGCAAGCGGTACTCGTGAACGCCGTAGAGCTGGAGATAGTCGCCGAAGACCAGGTCCTCGTCGGCTCCCGGAGGAGGGTCGGGCTCGAACTGGTAGTGCCACCACTCCCAGCCCTTGGCGTTCGTGAGCCAGTCGGAGTGCCTCTTGATGCGCATCATCTTGTTGTCTTCGAGGATCGAGCTCACGTCGACGTACCAGCCCTCCTTCCCCGCGACGGACTCGACGTCGGTCCCGGCGGCGTTCTTCTTGGTCGTCGCGCCGTAGAGCGGGTTCGGATCCGTGGGAGCTCCGGCCTTCTTCGCCTCGCCGGCCGTGCCCTCGACGTGCTTCGTCTTGATGTTGCGGTTGCGGTACTGCTTGACCGGGTCCGCGGCGTCGTCCGCGGGATCGGCCGGCGCGGGGTCCTGGGGGTCCGCCCAGCACCAGATCCGGAAGCGGTCGGTCTCCTCGACGAGCATGTAGCGGAACTTGGAGCCGCCGATCGTCCCGTCTCCGGCGTAGGGAGACTGGGAGACGTCGACCGCGAGCCCGGAGTAGTGCCAGCTGTAGGCGCTGTTCCCCTTCGCGCTCGAGTTCTTGCCGCCCTTCCAGCCGCGAGGGCTGCTCGAGTAAGCGCCCTCGATCGTCCCTCCCTGGGCGTAGATGTCCTTCGCAGCCTCGAGCCAGGCGTCGTAAGCGTCGCTGCGGAGCTTCGCGGCGCCGCCGCCCGGGTCGAGAGCGATCGGGGTCCCGCTCTCGGGAGGCCAGTGGAGCTCCTTGAGCTCGAACTTCTTCAGGACCATGTGGTAGCCCTTGTCGGCCCATTCGTGGAGCACGTCGGCGGTGAGCGCGTTCATGACGCCGTCGGCGTCGCCGCCGTAGACGCTCTTGTCTCCGGGGCCGACATCGGCAAGGTGAGTGCCGTCCGTCTTCATGCGCCAGAGCCACTTGGACTGCCGCTGGAGCTTCTTGACGAGGAAGCTCATGTCCTTGAGCTCCTTGTCGGGGTGCTTTCCGCCGGAGGCCTTCGCGACCGAGTAGATCCCCGTGGCCTTGTGGTCCTTTCCGATCTCGCAGATCGAATCCTTGTGGACGGCGAAGCCCGTCTTCGCGAGGTCGTCCTGGATCTGCTTTATGTAGTCGTGGAGGGCGGTCTGGTCGTTCGTCGCCTTGCCCTTCTGGTCGGCCCCGAAGGCATCGACCTCGTCGCCCTTGAGCTCGAGCTGCGGGAGCTCCCAGTAGTCCTTTGGGCTCACGGTGCCCTCGAAGCACCACTCGCGGATCTTCTCGGCGATCTCGCAGGTGATCGCGGTCCCGTCGGCCTTGATGATCATCTCGGGATCGCCGCCGACCTTCGGGTGGCTCGCGAACATGCGCACGGCGCGCGTCGTGAACTTGTCCCACTTGTGGTTCTTGAGGTCGTCCGAGTCCTCGGGCTTCCCCGACTTCGAGGTCGAGAGCTCGATCTTGAAGCCGAACTTCGAGAGGTGCTCCTGGAGCGCCTCGACGTCATCGCCCGAGATCCCCTGCTTCAGGTGCTTCTCGATCTCTCCGTCGTCTTGGGCCCTCAGGGAGCCGAGGCACCAGCACGCGGCGTCGGCGACGACATCGGCCTTGGGAAGCGTGCCCGAGACCGTCTTGGGCCAGCCCGGCACGCGGACGATCGTGGGAGCGTGGCCCGCCGGGAAGGCCTCGATGTGGAAGGTCTGGTCCGAGATGTCGGGGAGCTTCAGGTCGTAGACGTCGATCGGGACGTTCTTCCCCGGGAGATGGATGGAGCCGTCCTTCCCCGTCTTCCCGGCGAAGGAGACGTCGTGAGGGCCGCTGATCTCGTAGGCGACCTCGGAGACGGCGTCGTGCCCCACGTGGTCGCGGACGACGACGTTGATCTCGCCCTTGGGAGCCGTGAGCTGGAAGGTATGGTGCTTCCCGCTCTTCACGGTCTTCCCGGCGCGGAGGTCGTCGCGGTGGACCTTGGCCGGCGGCTTACCCACGGGTCACCCTCTCGTGCTCTGGCCGGCGCTCAATGCGCCGCGGCGGGAGCGGGAGTCTGCGTCGCGTTCGTGCTCGCCGGCGTCGTCGTCGCGGCCGGCGTGCAAGGGCAGCTCCCGCCGCCCTTCGTGTTCTGGGAGTGGATCGTGTCGCCGGGATGGTGCAGGCCGGTCCTGTAGTTCCACGGCCCGTTCGGACCGTCGCCTCCGTGGTCCTTGAGCCAATCGGCGATGATCTGCTTCGTGTCTTTCAACCGCTGCTTCTTCTGATCGGCGGTCTCGTTCGCCACGGCCGCGGGCTTGTCCTTGTACATCCAGACGATGTCCATGCCGCCGTGCTTGCTGAAGGCACGCATGCGCGGGTTGTTCGTCGTGTGAGCGGCGTTCGTGTGAGCCCAGACCGCGGCATCCGAGAGCTCGACGTCGTCTCCCACGTCCGGATGCTTGTGGGCCATGAGGTCCCACCAGTACTGCGCGAACGAGCCCTGCCCGAGGACGTGCCCATCGGGCGGGTCGTCGCCGAAGCCGCCGCCCGTCTTGTAGTTGACCGAGGTGTCGCAGCCCGTGCTGCAGGCGAAGATCGTCACGAGCACGTTGTCGGCGAAGTGCGGCTTGAGCTTCGAGGGCACCGTGCTCTGGAGCTCCTTGGCGTGGGCCCAGCTGTCGTGGCCCACCTTGATCCCACCGGGCATCCCGTGCGTGAAGATGACGACGTGGCGGATCTTCGACTTCGAGTCGTACGTCTTCTTGGTGTCCTTGTCCTTCTCGGCCTTGTCGAAGAAGCGGTCGAGGACCGTCTGACGGATCTTGAGGGTGTGGTCCACGATCAGGTTGAAGCCGCCCGCGTAAGGCGTGCAGCAGTTGACGATCTCATCGCTCACCTTCACCTTGTCGGGCCCCCCGTAGCTGATCTTCCGGAAGCCGAGCGAGTGGTAGACGCGCTCGAAGCTGTTGTCGGATGGGTCCGCGGCGACGTGCCAGAACTCGCGGTCGTTCGAGACGTAGTCGTGATGCGCGCCGATCCACTTGAGGCCGCCCTTCACGCCGGCGTCGAGCGCGGCATCGACCCTCTTGGGCTTGAGGCCGGCGTCGTCGAGCTGATTGCGCACCTTCCGCTCGACGGAGTCCTCGACGTGGATGAGCTTGTCGCTCGTGTCGAAGCCCAGGTCCTTGACCTCGGTCCGGCTCGGAGCGAACAGCGCCTTCGCGTAAGCCGTCGCCCATTGCTGGAGCGTCTTGTCCTTCTTGTCGGTGCGGTCGTCCCAGGCCTTCTTCCGGTCGGGGTACGACTTCGTGTCGGCCTTGAACTCCTTGTCCTTCTCGTCGTACGCCTTCTTGTCCGTGTCGTACTGTTTCTTCTTCTTGTCGTAGTCCTTCTTCTGCTTGTTGTAGTCCTTGAGCTGCTTCTGGTAAGCGGTGTTGTCGGAGTCCCACGTCTTCTTGCGCGTCGCGAAGTCCTCCTTGGACTCGTCCTTGGCCTTGGGAGCGAGCTTGTCGGGCTTCTTGGGCTCGTCCGGCTTCTTGGGCTCTTCGGGCGCCTTTCCCGGATCGGCGGGGTCCTCGGGCTTGAAGCGCGCGGCCCAGTCGGCGATCGCCTTGTCGTGATCGTCCTTCCGCTGCTTGTAGGCCGCGGCGGTCTCGTTCTTCCCCTTTGGTGAGAGGAGATCGGGCTTGTCGTCGGGTGCGTCCGCGATGGCTTTGTCGTGGTCCTTCTTGAGCTGGGAGCTCCGGTAGTCCTTCACCTTGTTGGGATCGCGCCAGGCGAGGTCCTCGCCATCGGTGTTGAGCGCGCAGTAGAAGCCGACGGTGAGCCCGCCTCCGTGGTCCATCATCGACTGGATGATGTAAGTCGTGTTCGTCGCGTGGAGGAGCGGCCCCTTGTAGTCCTGGCTCTCCCACTTCTTCTGGCCGGCCTTGGACTCGAGCCAGCACGCGAGGTCCACCTCGTCCTCGGAGCGCCCGAGGATCGGGACCTTCGGGAGGGCGCCGTCCTTCTTCCAGAACGACTCATCGGACCCCGGTTTCGCGGCGCCGGGCTTCGGGAGAGCGATCCGGAACCATCCCGTCGTCTCGCTCGGCATGGCGGGCGGGCTCTTCTCCGTCACGACGAAGTCGAACTCGTCCACGTTGAGCGCGCGTTGCTTCAAGAACCCCTTGAGCTCGACGAGCAGGTGGTTCTTCTTGTCGTCGTTCTTGGGCGGGGTCTCGTCGTCGAGCTCGACGTGCTGCTTGTGGTCGTGATGGCCGGCGTCGCTCTGCTGATCTCCCGCGACGTTCACGACCTCGGCGTTCACGTGAGACTTCTTCTCGAACTTCTCGATCTCCCAGAGCTGGAGGTAGACGTAGTCGGCGTCGGCCGGCTGGGGCTCGACGTTGTCGACCTTGGGGGGAACGAACGGGAGCTTCTCGTCCTTCTTGTCGTGGTCTTCCTTGATCTGGAGGACCACCTGGAAGGGCTGGAGGGTCGTGTTGATCCACGCCTTGTCGGTGACGGCGCGGGCATCCGTGGACTGGAGCCGCGCCAGGAAGAAGCGTTTCCCGTCGTCCTTGGCATCTGCCATATCGACACCCGTAGTCCCGGGAAAATTATAGTGCGACCTCCCGGGATTCCGCTCGGTGCTGCGGCTACAATTCACGCCATGGCCGGCTCCCAGCAAAGCACCAAGGCCAACCGCGCCACCAAGACCGGGAAGACCCACCAGGTCCCGATCCGCATCCACGAGGACGTCGAGCTTACGCTCCAGAATCCGAAAGGAAAGCCCGTCCCCGACTGGCATTACGTCGTGAAGGACGTGGACGGCGAGATCCACGAGGGCAAGCTCGACGCGAACGGGCATGCCAAGGTCCGCGTGCCGCGAGGGAAGTGCATCGTCAAGCTCACGCCCGAGCCTCCGAGAAAGGAGAGTCGGCCGGCGCCGGAG
>JACQDU010000049.1 GCA_016200955.1 bacterium | reverse complement strand
CGACCTCGCGCGCGAGGTCGACGACGAGGCCGAGACTCTCAGGAGCTTCTTCAGGAGAGGAAGGCCCCAGGCCTTCGCCGCCGAGAGCCAGAAGCATCGCCGTCTCGCTCGCCTCGAGGCGGCCCTGCGAGCCACGAACGACGCCCGGCGCACGGCCGAGGACCTGGAAGACCTCGGCATCGCGATCCTCCTCGAGAGGGACCACGACTCCGCGCCCGCGGTCGCGGCCGACGTCGGCTCTCTCGCGCGAGCGATCGACGCTGCCGTCTTCCGCCTGCGCGCGACGCGGTTCGAGCCGGCGGACGCCGTGCTCCTCCTCGTGGCGCCGCTCCCGCGCGAGAAGAGCATCGTGCGCGAGCTCGCGTCGTCTTACCTGCGCTTCGCGGTCTCGCATCGATTCGAAATCGCGGCGTGGGCCGAGACGCGGAAGACGAAGCATCCGGGGAAGCCGCTCGTTCCGGCCTTCGCGTCCGTCGAGACTCCGCCGATCCTGGCCGGGCTCGAGGAGGACGCGGAGCCGGTCGCTCGCTGGACGGGCGCGTTCGTCTTCGTCGTCTCGGGCGAGAACGCCGTCGCGTGCTTCGCGGGAGAGGACGGGCGCCACCGCCACGTTCCCGCGAAGGACAACTTGCCCGACCGCCACGCGCTCGTGCGAGCCGTTCCGATCCCGCCGCCGCGAGAGCTCGGAGAGCAGGGCCTCGCGCGAGCTCTCGCGAAGCTCCACACCGTGAAGATCGAGGGAGAGGACGCGCCGCGCGGGGTCCCGGCCGCACTCCCCGAGGTCGCGCGGGTCTATCGCGACCGCGGGCGCGTCCCCGAGATCACCGACCCGAGGACGGGGCGCGCCGTGAACGACGCCCGGCTCGCGGACGCCTGGCGCTTCCAGGACGAGCTCGCGTCCGCTTTCCTCGAGAGGCTCGAGGGCGAGCCCTCGCGGGAGGCGGCGCTCGCATGATCCTCCACGTGCCTGTCCTCGTGCGCCGCGAGAGGAGCGGGCGCTACGTCCTCTCGACGCTCGGTCCGCCCGCGCGGGAGCGCGCGGGCATGATCCTCGAGGACGTGAAGGCGCGGCTCGCGAAGGACGTGAGGACCGACGTCGGGCTCGCGGCGAAGGGCTCCCTCTGGGAGTGGTTCGCGCGCCCGGCCGGCCGCGCGGAGAGGCTCGACCTCAGGATCGAGCTCCGCGTGCCCGGAGGGAAGAAGACCCAGGTCGTCGGGCGCTTCACGGCGATCTCCCACGACGCGCCGGGCGCGCTCGAGGGGAAGATCGTCCACGTCCCGCGCGCCGGGATCTTCCTCCACGTCCCTCCCGGGAGAGAGACGCGCGACGTCGTGACGCGAGCGCTCGAGCGCATCTACCACGAGGAGCCGACCGAGCTCGCCTCGCTGGCGGTCGAGCGCTCGGAGTGGGTCCACGTCCTCGAGGTCCCGCTCCACGAGAAGGCGCTCGTCGACAAGCAGCGGAGCGAGCGCGACAAGCCCTCCCTCCTCGAGGGAGCGACCCGAGGCCGCCGCCGGAAGCGCCATCGGGACGAGCTCGAGCACGCGGCGACGCTCCTCGAGGTCGGCGCCGACCTCTGCGCCCTCGCGCGCGAGGGCCTGCTCGGGACGGCTCACGGGCGCGACGCTCTCGTGCGCGACCTCGGCGCGGCCGTGGGAGACGACGTGCGCGTCAAGGCCGCTCTCCTCGTGGGAGAGCCGGGGACGGGGAAGACGGCGATCGTCCACGAGCTCGCGCGGGCCCTCGAGACGAGCCGGAAGCTCGAGGACGCGCGCGGCCACAGGCGCGCGGTCTTCTCGATCCAGGCGAGCCGGCTCATGGCGGGCATGCGCTTCCTGGGAGACTGGCAGGACCGCTGCCTCGCGCTCGTCGAGGAGGCGGAGGAGCTCTCCTGCGTCCTCCACTTCGACTCTCTCCCCGCGCTCGTCGCGGCGGGAAGGACCCAGAGCTCCGAGCGCACGACGGTCGCCCAGCTCCTGAAGCCGTTCATCGCGAGCGGTCGGATCTCCGTGATCGCCGAGGCGACGCCCGAGGGACGGCGCCGCTGCGAGGAGATCGACCGCTCCCTCGTCGAGCTCTTCCGGCCGATCCGCGTGCGCGAGCCTTCTGCCGGCGAGGCGCTCGAGATCGCTCTCAGGAAGGTCCGCGAGATCGAGGGGAGACGGCCCGTCGCGTTCGACCCGCGCGCGGTGAGGACCTCGCTCGACCTCCTCCGCCGCTTCGTGCCGGGAGAGGCCTTCCCGCAGAAAGCCGTGCGCTTCCTCGAGCGGATCGCGGAGGAGACGCGCGAGCGCGTCTCGCCCGCTCGCGTGATCTCGTTCTTCTCGTCCAGCTTCGGCCTCTCGCCCGAGATCCTCGAGGACTCGACGCCGATCCAGCTCTCCCGCTCGCGCGAGCGGCTCGAGGAGCGCGTGCGAGGCCAGGACGAAGCCGTGAGCGCGCTCGTCGACGTCATCGCGACGCTGAAAGCGGGCCTCAAGGACCCGGAGAAGCCGCTCGCCTCGCTCCTGTTCGTCGGGCCCACGGGAGTCGGGAAGACGGAGTCGGCGAAGGCGCTCGCCGAGCTCCTGTTCGGCTCCGAGGAGCGGCTCCTCCGCTTCGACATGAACGAGGCGAGCGACGCGGGAGCCGCCGAGAGGCTCGCGGGCTCGGCCTTCTCTCCCGAAGGCGAGCTCACGCGAGCGATCCGCGAGCGGCCCTTCGCCGTGGTCCTGCTCGACGAGGTCGAGAAGGCTCACCCCTCCGTCCTCGACCTGCTCCTCCAGCTCCTGGGAGAGGGCCGGCTCACGGACGCTCTCGGGAGAACGGCCGACGCGAGGAACTCGGTCTTCATCCTCACGTCGAACCTCGGAGCCGACCGCGCGGACCGGACGCTCGGCTTCCCCGCGGGGGTAGGGGGGCGCCTAAGCCCCCCGGGGGCATTCGGGGGCGGAGCCCCCGAAAATACGGGAGACGCGACGGCGAGGTACCGGCGCGCCGTCCTCGACTTCTTCCGGCCCGAGCTCGTGAACCGCCTCGACCGGATCGTGGCCTTCGCTCCCCTGGGGGCGGAAGCGCTGCGGACGATCGCGGCACGCGAGATCGAGGCGCTCCTCCGCCGCGAGGGCGTCTCGAGGCGGCGGATCCTCATCGAGGCCGACCTCGAGCTGACCGACGCTCTCGTGAAGGAGGGCGTGAGCCCGCGCTACGGGGCGCGCCCGCTCCGGAGGGCGATCGAGCGCCGCATGGCCGCTCCCCTCGCGGCCGTCCTCGCGGCGCGGCCGGGAGCGCAGGACCTCCTCGTCTCCCTGCGCCACGACGCGCGGGGAGAGGTCGCGATCGAGCTCGAGGAGCTCGTGGGCCTCGGGCCGATCGAGCCCTTCGCGGGCCCGGGAGAGCTCGGGCCCGCGGGCGACCGCTCTCCCGCCGAGCAGGCGCGCGAGATCGCCGCGCGCCTCTCGCGGCTCGAGCGCTCGCGCGAGCGGCAGGCGATCACGAGAGCTCTCGTGGACGCGGCTCACTCGCTGAAGAACGCTGCGAAACAGGGCTCTCTCGACGAATCTCGCGTGTCTCGCCTGAGCCACATCGAGAACGAGGTCTTCGACCTCCGCGAGGCCGTGGACGCCGTGATCCGGCCGCTCGACGACGACGGCTACCACGAGAGGGACGATGGCCGAGAGCACGTCCCCTCCGCGTCGGGGAAGGGCCGCGGGATCCCGAGGAGCCGGATCGTGCGCCAGGAGATCGGCTCGCCTCGACGGGAGGAGCTGCGAGCGCTCCACGCCCGCGTCGAGCGGCTCGAGCTCGCGACCGCGAGCGCCTTCGCTCCGGACGAGCGCGTCGCTCTCCACCTGCGGGGGCTCGGGTCTCTCTCCCGGATCTGGCTCGCTCGCCTCGCGTGGCTCTACGAGAGGCTGTTCGAGAGCCAGGGCATCTCCGTCTCCGTCCCGGGAGTCCCGCGCACCGAGACCGACCGCGAGTCGCCTTACCTCTCGCGGACGGGCGCGGTCGTGCGCACGCGCGGCGAGGTCTCGCTCGAGGTCTCCTTCGCGGGAGCGCGCGCGTGGCTCGCGGGAGAGGCCGGCCTCCACGAGCTCGTGACGCTCGACGCACAGGGGCGTCCGGGAAACGCCCTCCCCGAGCTCTGTCGCGTGCGCGTGGTCTCTCTCGCCCGAGGAGAGCCGATCGAGGCGGCGCTCGCGAAGCCCGATCCCGTCCGGCTCCTCTCGGTGACGCGGAAGTACGTCGAGAGGCTGAGAGACGCGCGCGCCTCGCTCGTCCCCGAGAGGATCGACGACGTGCGGCAGGGGCTCACCGCGAAGGCCACGGAGCGCAGGGACGCGGACGCGCTGCGCGCCTTCCTCCGGCCGCTCGAGGAGATCGTCGTCGCGAGCGCGCTCGCCGCGAGGACGGGAGGAGCGGTCTAGCTTGCGTTACCACGCTCCCATCTTCGCGAGGAAGCACCACGACGGGCGCTTCACGCTCTACCTCGTCGACCCTTACGAGCCCGTGCTCGCCCACGGGGGCACGCGAGCGGAAGCCGAGGAGGCCCTCCGCGAGGCGCTCGAGGCGAGGATCAAGGACCTCGCGGACCCGCTCGGCGTGCGCCACCGCTCGGGGAGGCGGGACGAGGTCGCTCTCACGGTCTCGTCCATCATCACGACGCCTCGAGACGGGAACACGGAGGTCTTCGTGCCGCGCCTCGGCCTCTGGTTCGACGTGAGTTCGAAGGACGAGATCGACGCCGCGATCCGGGACGAAGTCCGGCAGGAGCTCTCGGGCGCGAGCGACGAGGAAGCGCTCGCTCTCCTTCTCGACGCGGAGGAGTCGCTCGGAGCTCTCGTGGTCGACGCCCCGCCGCGCGAACGGATCCGGCCGAAGAAGAAGGACCCGCGCGGCGACGAGGAAGGGCCTCTCGCGAGAGCGGGAGCGGACCTCACGGCGACCATGAAGCGCGGCGGGCCGGTCTGCGCCCACTCGCGCGAGCAGGAGGTGACGGCTCTCCTCTCCGCGCTCGCTGGGCAGCCGCCGTCGAGCGTGCTCCTCCTCGGGCCCTCGGGCGTGGGGAAGACCGCGATCGTCCACGAGGCCGCGCGGCGGATCTCTCTCGGGGAAGCGCCGCCGGCGCTCGAGAAGGCGCGCGTCTTCTACCTCTCGGGGAACCGGATCATCGCGGGCATGCGCTACCTGGGCGACTGGGAGGAGCGCTGCGTCGAGATCGTCGAGGACGCGCGGGCGCGGCAGGCGATCCTGTTCGTCGACGACCTCGCCGAGCTGTGCGAGGCCGGCCGCTCGGACGCGAGCGAGGCGGGCGTCGCGCGCTTCCTCGCCCCTCACGTGCAGCGGGGCGAGCTCGTGCTGGTCGCCGAGTCCACGCCCGAGCGCCTCCGCCGCGTCGAGCGGATCGACGCCGCGATCGTCTCCCTGTTCCGGCGGCTTCCCGTGAGAGAGCTCTCTCCCGAGGAGACGCTCGAGGTCCTGCGGCGCTCCTCGGGGGCGCTCGCGAGAGCGCACGGCGTGAGCTTCGCTCCCGCGGCGCTCTCGGCGTGCGTCGACCTCACCCGCCGGTTCATGCCGGGGCGGCGGCTTCCGGGGAAGGCCTCGGCTCTCCTCGCCCGCGTCGTGGAAGAGAGATCTTCGAAGGAGAGACGGAACCACGAAGACACGAAGACACGAAGAGAAGCACGAAGGAGCGACTCGATCGATGTCTCGCGCGACGACGTCGTCCTCGAGCTGGCGAAGCAGACGGGATTGCCCGAGGTCGTCCTGCGAGACGAGCTGCCGCTCGAGCGCGACGCGCTGCGAGCGGAGCTCGAGGAGAGCGTGGTCGAGCAGCCTCACGCGGCCGCCGCGCTCGCCGACGCGGTCGTGCTCGTGAAGACGGGGCTCAACGACCCCAAGAAGCCCGCGGCGGTCTACCTGTTCGTGGGGCCCACGGGAGTCGGGAAGACGGAGTCGGCGCGCGTGCTCGCCGAGCGCCTTTTCGGGAGCGCGGAGCGGCTCGTCCGCTTCGACATGAGCGAGTACCAGGACTCCCAGGGATATCTGCGCCTCGCGGGCACCGAGGAGAGGGAAGGCGAGCTCCCGAAGAAGGTCCGCGAGCAGCCCTTCTCCGTGATCCTGTTCGACGAGATCGAGAAGGCGCACGAGTCCGTCTTCGACATGCTCCTCTCGGTGCTGGGCGAGGGCCGCCTCGTGGACCACGGAGGGCGCGCGGCCGACTTCCGGAGCGCGATCGTGATCATGACGTCGAACCTCGGCTCGACGGAGCCCGAGAGCGTCGGTTTCTCCCGGGAAGACGGCCGGGCCGACCGCTTCCGCGCCGCGGCGGAGGCGTTCTTCCGGCCGGAGCTCCTGAACCGGATCGACCGGATCGTGCCGTTCGGGCCGCTCTCGCGCGCGGCGATCGAGACGATCGCTCGCCGCGAGCTCGAGGTCGTCGTCGCGCGCGAGGGCCTCGAGCGCCGGGGAGTCAGCGTGAGCTTCTCGAGCGAGCTCGTCTCGTCGCTCGCTCGCTCGGGCTGGCACCCGAGGTTCGGGGCGAGGCCGCTCAAGCGCGAGGTCGAGCATCGCGTGCTCACGCCGCTCGCGCGGCACGTCGTCCGCGAGCGCCACGAGGGCGGCGCCACGCTCGAGCTCTGGCTCGAGGGGGAGGAGGTCCGCGTCTCCGCTCGCGACCGCGCTCCTCCCAGGACGACGAGGGGCGAGTTCTACGAGCTCGAGCGCCCTCTCACGAAAGCGCGCCTCGCCTTGGGCCTCTCGACCGTCCGCGTGCGAGTCCAGGACGTCCGGGAGAGCTGGGTCGTGCGAGCCGTCGCGGCGGCGAGCGAGGGCGCCGCCCCTCTCGCTCGCCTGGGCGCGGTCTCGGCCCTTCTCGTGAGCGCCGAGCGATATCAGGAGGAGATCCAGAGAGGAGCGCCCGCCGCGGAGCAGGAGGAGCTCGGCCGGAAGCTCGCTCTCATCGACCGCGAGGCGACGAGCGTCGAGCTCGCTTGCCTCATCGTCATCGCGCGGCCGGCGCCTCTCGTTTCTCTCGCGATCTCCGAGGCCCGGAGCGCGAGCGAGCCGAGGAGCGCCGAGCGCTGGCTCGCGGGCGAGCTCGCGCGCCGCGCGGAGGAGAAGGGGATATCCCTCTCGCGCGAGGAGGAGGCGAAGGCGACGGTCCTCCGCTTCGCCGATCCCGCTCGCGCGAGCATTCTCTCGGTGGAGCAAGGCTTCCACGACTTCGCGATCGATCTCGG
>JACQDU010000563.1 GCA_016200955.1 bacterium | reverse complement strand
GCGGGGGAGCCCCTTCCCCCTGACGCGAGGCCGCCCCTGGGAGTACGGAGGCTCCCTGTGCACAAGACCGGAGCGACCGCTCTCCCGCCCCTCCAGCAACCGCTCGGGGTCTAGGCGGAATGCGGGGGAGCCCTTTCCCCCTGACGCGAGGCCGCCCCTGGGAGTACGGAGGCTCCCTGTGCACAAGACCGGAGCGACCGCTCGCACGCTCTCCAGCAAGCGCTCGGGGTCTAGGGGGAATGCGGGGGGGCATCCCCCCGCAAATGGTGAAAAAAACAAATTTGGGACGCACAGACAAAACGACCCCGCTTCCCCCTCTCTCCCGTTAGATATGTGGGTCATGACCGAGGAGCCCGTCGAGACGAGAGCCCGCGAGCTCTTCGGGAGGACCGCTTCCGGCGATCCAGCGGCGCTCGGCGAGCTCTACGACCTCCTCGCGGCGAGGCTCCACGGCTACGCGCGGACGCTCGCGCCGACCGAGGCCGATGCGGACGAGGCGCTCCAGGAAGCCTTCCTCGGTCTCGCGCGGAACCGGAAGAACCTCGGGGCAGTCGAGAGCCCGCTCGCTTACGTCTTCCGCTCCGTGAGGAACGCGGCGATCGCGGTCAGGAGCACGGGCGCCCGCGCGGCCTCGCTCGAGGCGGCGAGCGAGCCTCTCCTCGAGGCGGCCGAGCCCGGCGTCCTCGCGGAGGAGACGGACGAGGCGAACGCGCTCCTCGCCGCCCTCCCGGACGAGCAGCGCGAGGTCGTCGTCCTGAAGGTCTGGGGCGAGCTGACCTTCAAGGAGATCGCGGGGCTCCTCGAGATCTCCCAGAACACGGCGGCGAGCCGCTGGCGCTATGCGCTCGAGCGGCTCCGCGCGCAGCGAGGCGAACCATGAACGACCCCGAGAGCTGGCTCCGCCGCTTCCGCCCGCGCGGCCCGCGGCCCGAGCTCCGAGAAGCGATCCTCGCGCGCGCGGCCGAGGAGCCGGAGCGGCCGGATCCGCTGCCGCGCCGCTGGCCGTGGCTCGACCGGCTCGCTCTCCTGGCCCTCGTCGCGTCGTTCGCCGTCTCCGTGGCGGCCGAGGCGTCCTCGCGCGACCTCCTCCACCGGGAGACGGGCCCCGCACCGAGGACCCGAGCGGAGCGCGAGGCCGAGGAGCTCGTCCGCTCCCAGGACACGCTCGGTGTTTACGAGAGCGAGCGGCTCGTCGCCATGCTCGCCCCGCGGCCCCGGGCAGCGTTCTCCCGCGCCGCGCTCGACGACGCGCGCGCCCGCTGAGTCACGAAGTCGAACGGAGGTTGAACATGGCAGCTCGAGGCAAGACACTGTTCGGTAAGGCCCGGATCGCGGTCGTCGCGATGACAGGGCTCGCGCTCCACGTCGCGAGGAGGCTCACGCTGTCTCCGAGGGCTCGCCGTGTCCTGAGAGTCGGCTTCCTGGGCGCCGCGGCGCTCGGGACGACCTTCTTCATCGTGAGCTCGGTCCTCACGTTCTCCTCGTCGCGCCAGCTCCAGGCGGAGCTCAGGAAGATCGAGGCTGCGCGCGAGCCCCTCGCTCCCGTCGAGTGCGCGCCGCCGGACGTCTCCCAGGAGGAGAACGCGGCGGTCCTCTACAAGCAGGCATTCGCGCTCCGGGTCGATCCGCCCCAGACCGAAGGCGACCCCGTCGCGGAGGCGCTCGATGGGCTCGACGACGACCACACGGGGAAGATCGCGAACCGCGCGACGCTCGAGAAGTTCCTCGCGCAGAACGCCGAGTGCTTCGCGAAGCTCGAGCAAGGAGCCCGGCGCCCGGCGTGCCGCTTCGACGTGGACTACTCGCTCGGGCTCTCGACTCCGCTCCCGCACCTCGTCCAGATCAGGACCGTCTGTCACTACCTCCGCGTCCGGGCGCAGCTCGAGGCGGAGGCGGGTCATCCCGACGAGGCGCTCGCGACGCTCGAGGTCGCGGCGCGTGTCGCTCACGGGCTCGCGACGGAGCCGTGCCTGATCTCGCAGCTCGTCCGGCTCGCGGCGAGCAAGCATGCCACGAGAGGCCTCGAGTGGGTGCTCTCGTTCTCGGAGCCGGGCGAGGCGGCTTGCCGCGCTTTCATCGACACGCTGGAGAAGACCGCGAGCCCGCGCGACGCCTACCTGAAGACGCTCCTCTGCGAGCGCTCCCTGGGGACCAACGCGTTCCGAGCGATCCGGGAGAACCCGGATGGCGACGACGCCAAGGACCTCATCGAATCGTGGGCCGCTCGCAGGCTCCTCCCCGGCTGGGTCCTCGCCAAGGACGAGCTCGCTTACCTGGAGATCATGAACGATGCGATCGAGAGGGTCCGAAAGAACGAAGGGATCGAGAAAGGCTCGATCGACGAGCGCGTGGAGTCGCTGCCGAGGCTCGCCTTCGTGACGCGCGCCCTCGTTCCGGCGATCGACAAGATCCCGGGACGGTTCCGCGAGGACGAGGCCGCCCGCGCGGTCGCGCGCGTCTCGCTCGCTCTCAGGATTCACCGCCTGCGGGCCGGGAGCTACCCGGAGAAGCTCGACGACCTCGCGCCCGCCGTCCTCGCCTCGGTCCCGCGCGATCCCTTCACGGGAGAAGCGCTCCGTTACGAGCGCGCCGGAGCCGGCTTCAAGGTCTGGAGCAAGGGACCCAACAAGAAGGACGACGGCGGCGCCATGTCGACCGACCGGACGACCGGCACCGGACCGCTCGGAGACGACATCTCCTTCCGCGTCTCTCGGTAGCAATCCGGCCGCGGCTCGCCGTGACGCTCTCACGCTCCCCTCCCCGACCCTCCCCCTTCGGGGGAGGGAGGATCGGAGAGACGCTCCCTTCGGGGGAGGGAGGATCGGAGAGACGCTCCGTTCGGGGGAGGGAGATGGGGTGGAGACGGGCACGTCTCATCGGTAGAATCCGCGGGCATGGCGCAGAGCTACGACGTCTACTTCGCGCGCATGCTCCTCACGCGCGAGCTCGTGGACCGCGAGAAGCTCCAGAAAGCTCTCGCGACTTACCAGAAGACGGGCCTCGCGACCGGATTCCCGCAGTTCCTGGTGGAGAAGGGCGTCCTCACCCAGGAAGCTTCCAGGAAGGCGGCGTCGGACCTCGAGAAGTGGTTCGAGAAGCGCGCCCGGAAGGCGGCCGAGCGGGGCGAGGAGGCCGACGTTCCCGAGGGCTGGACCGGCCCGGCCCCCGAAGCGGTCGAGG
>JACQDU010000562.1 GCA_016200955.1 bacterium | reverse complement strand
TTTAGTAATAGAAATTGAAGAAGTATTTGAAGCAAGAATCACTTCCGGCGCGCAAAGCGAATCCAGTTGTTTAAATATGCTGAGTTTCAATTCTACATTTTCAGTCGCGGCCTCCACTACCAGATCCGGCAGCCGCAGGGGAAGCTCGTGCGTGTCCTCTCGGGACAGATCTGGGATGTCGTCGTCGACGTGAGGCGGCGGTCGCCGACTTTCGGGAAGTGGGTCGGGGCCACTCTCTCGGGCGAGGACAAGCGCATGGTCTGGGTGCCGGTCGGATTCGCGCACGGCTTCCTCGTCCTCTCCGACTCGGCGGACGTGCTCTACAAGACGACGGACTTCTACGCCCCCGAGCACGAGCGGTGCGTCCTCTGGAACGATCCCGCGCTCGGGATCGAGTGGCCGCTCGCGGGAGAGCCGATCGTCTCGGGGAATGACCGGGCCGGGAAGCGGCTCGGGGAGGCGGAGCTCTTTGACTGATCCCGCTCCCACGACCGCGCCCGATTCCGGAGGAGCGACGACTCCTCGCCGGCGCCGCTGGAGGATCCGGCTCGCCGCGCTCGGCTTCTTCGCGATCGCGGGCGTCGCGGCGGGCGAGGCGGGCATGCGGATCTTCCGTCCGCTCCGCCCGCCGAACGTGAAGACTCATCCGCTCTGCTGGCACGTCCACCGGCCGGACCTCGAGATCAAGACGACGAACGTCGACACGGGCGCGGTCTTCCACTACCACACGAACCACTTCGGCTACCGCGGGAAGAACATGGTGGAGGAGAAGCGCCCGAAGGACACTTACCGGATCATCTTCGTGGGCGCCTCGACGACGCAGGGGAACGGGCTCCCCGAGGAGAGCACCTTCGCCGGGATCGTCGAGAGCGAGCTCGACAAGCGGCGCGGCCCGGGAGACCTCCGCGTCGAGGTCGGGAACGCCTCCGAGTTCGGCTTCAACTCCGCCGCGGTCTACTCGATGCTCGTGCACCAGGTGCTGCCGCACGAGCCGGACATGGTCGTCTTCATGTGCGGGATCAACGACCTGCGCATG
Organism: bacterium; assembly: GCA_016200955.1. Taxonomy (GTDB): domain Bacteria; phylum Planctomycetota; class J058; order J058; family JACQDU01; genus JACQDU01. Next base: position 5,832 of record JACQDU010000562.1, on the reverse strand, counting down.
TCGCTCGCGACGGTCTGGGACGAGGAGAACCATTTCTGGCCGCCCGCCGCGCCGGAGCAGCCGTCGTTCAACGACTGGCTCTGCGGCGTCTCCGGCTTCGCGCGCGGCGTGAGGCAAGCGTCGCGGCGGCTCGGCCTCACGTCCACGGACACCGACGAGGTTGGCTACACGGCGCGGAAGCCGATCGTGAGGGGCGTCGACATGACGCGCGGGCTCGAGAATTTCCGCCGCTACCTGCGCCTCACCGCGCTCGCGTGCAAGGACTCGAAAGTCGAGCTCGTCTTCATGACCGAGGCGAGCATTTACAAAGAGCTGCTCTCGCCCGAGGAGCAGGCGCGGCTCTGGATGAAGAACATCGGCGACTACGGGGACGGCCCGAACTGCGACGTCCCCGAGTTCAAGAAGGGCCACGAGGGCTACAACGAGGCGGCCCGCGTCGCCGCGGCGCGCGAGGGGACGAAGCTCGTCGACCTCGAGCGCGTCGTTCCCCGCGACCTCAAGCACTTCCTGGACGACGTGCACCTGACGACGGCGGGGAACGCCGTCGCGGCGAAGGAGATCCTGAGCGTCGTCTTCGGGGAGAAGCCGGCCCAGCGGCGGCCGTAAATGCGTCCCGACGCGCGAGAGAACACATAGGCGCAAAGGCGCGAAGGCGCAAAGAGCGTCCTGAAGAAGAAGCTCGGCGTCGCCGGCCGAGCCCTTCGCGTCTTCACATCTTCGCGTCTTCGCGTTCCCGACACCGCGCCGAGCGTTATCCAGGCCTCGGGCACCGAGGAAGACCAGACGGCGGAGGAGCTTCCGCGCTCGGCAAAGCGAACGCGCTCACTTCCCTCGAGAGGCCATCGCCTTGAGCTGCACCTGGGCTCCCGGGCCGAGGATCGCGATCATCTCCCGCTTGAGCGAGTCCGAGCCGCGCACCTTCGCCGCGAGGCGGAAGCGCTCGCTCTGGGAGCCGTCCTTCTGGCGCCGGAAGGTGTAGTAGACGGCGTCGTCTCCCTTGTTCGCCTCGACGAGCGCTCGCAGGCGCAGGAGCTTCTCCTCCGACATCTCCTCGAGCGGGAGCTCGGCGTCGACGGCGACCCGGAGCCGGCCCTCCGCCTGCGCGAGCGGGACGACGGCCTCGACGCGGATCGACGGAGCCTCGCGGCGCTTGTCGAGCTTCCCTTGCAGGAAGACGGCGGCGTCCGGGCGCACGTGCTCGCGCACCTCGGGCCAGAGGCTCCCGAAGACGACGCCCTCGACCTTCCCCGAGAAGTCCTCGAGCGCGATGAAGGCCATCGTGTTGCCCTTCTTGTCGAGGAACGGCTTCACCTGCGTGAGGAGCCCGCCCAGCGTCACGTCGGCTCCCTCGGGGACCTCGGCGAGGTCGCACGTGCGCGCGGTCGCGAAGCGCTCGATCGTCGCGCGGTGCTGCTCGAGAGGGTGCTTCGTCAGGTAGAAGCCGAGCGCTTCCTTCTCGTTCTTGAGCAGCTCGGCGTCGCTCCACTCGGGGACCTCGGGGAGCAGGCGGTCCTCGATCTTCTTCTCCTCGTCCGCGGTGCCCTGCGCGAAGAGCGACGTCTGCCGCGTGAGCCGGTCCTTCTGCGCCTGCGCGCCCATCTCGAGCGCCCGCTCCACGACGAGCACGAGCTGCGAGCGCCGCGCGCCCGTCTTCGAGAAGGCCCCGGCCTTCACGAGAGCCTCGAGCGTCGCGCGGTTGACGGCATGGCTCTCGACCTCGTCGGTGAAGTGGAAGATCGACCGGAAGCGGCCCCCCGCGTGCGCGCGCGCCTCGAGGACTTTCGCGACGGTCCCCGAGCCGACGCCCTTGATCGCTTCCAGGCCGTAGACGATGCGCTTCTTCTTCTCCTTGCCCTCGCGCACGTCGAAGGTCGCCATCCCGGCGCTCACGTCGGGCGGGTCGAGCGAGATCCCCATGCGCTGGCACTCGTCCACGTACTCGACGAGCTTGTCCGTGTCGCCGCTCCACGACGTGAGCGTCGCGGCCATGAACTCGACGGGGTAGTTCGCCTTGAGCCAGGCCGTGCGGTAGGTGATGAGACCGTAAGCGGCGCTGTGGCTCCGGTTGAAGGCGTATTCCGCGAACTTGGCGATCTGGTCCCAGATCGTCGCGGCTTTCTGCGGGTCGAGCCCCGTCTTCTCGCAACCCGAGATGAACTTGCTCTTGTACTTCTCCATGAGGTCGACCTTCTTCTTGCCCATGGCCTTCCTCAGCATGTCGGCCTCGGAGAGCGAGAAGCCCGCGACCTTGTTCGCGAGGAGCATGATCTGCTCCTGGTAGACGAAGCACCCGTAGGTGTCCTTGAGGATCGGCTCGAGCGTCGGGTGCTCGTAGACGACCTTCTCGCCGTGCTTCCGGCGCACGAAGGCCTCGGCCATGCCCGACTCGAGCGGGCCCGGGCGGAAGAGGGCGATGAGCGCGATGATGTCCTCGAAGCGGTCCGGCCGGAGCTCGACGAGGAGGCGGCGCATGCCCGACGACTCGAGCTGGAACACTCCGCGCGCTTCTCCTCGCTGGAGGAGCTCGAACGTCTTCGCGTCGTCGAGCGGGATCGCGTTCTCGTCGACCGTCTTTCCCGACGTCCGCCTCACGAGCTCGAGGCAGTCGTGGATCAAGGTCAGCGTGCGGAGGCCGAGGAAGTCCATCTTGAGGAGGCCGACCTCCTCGACCTCCGTCATGGTGAACTGCGTCGCCACGGCCTTGTCGTCGCCGGACCCCACGCGCGTGAGAGGGATCCGCTCGAGGAGGTCGGTGTCGGAGATCACGACGCCCGCCGCGTGGCGGCCCTCGTGGCGGTTGATCCCCTCGAGCTTGAGCGCGAGGTCGAAGAGCCTCCGGTAAGCGGGCTCGTCGCGCAGCTTCGCGAGGTCGGGAGTCTCCGCCAGAGCGCTCTCGAGCGTCGTCTTCGGGCCCTCGGGGACGAGCTTCGCGATCTTGTCGACCTCGGGGAGCGGGATGTCGAGGACTCGCCCGACGTCGCGGATGACGGCCTTCGCCTTGAGCGTGCCGAAGGTGATGATCTGGCAGACGTTCTTCTCGCCGTATTTCCGCCGGACGTACTCGATGACCTTCCCGCGGTTCGCCTCGCAGAAGTCCACGTCGATATCCGGCATCGAGACGCGGTCGGGGTTCAGGAAGCGCTCGAAGAGGAGGTCGTACTTGATCGGGTCGATGTCCGTGATCCCGATCGAGTAGGCGACGATCGACCCTGCGGCCGAGCCTCTCCCGGGACCGACGGGGCAGCCGTTCTTCCGCGCCCAGTTGATGAAGTCCTGGACGATCAGGAAGTAGTCGACGAGCCCCTGCTTCTCGATGACCGAGAGCTCGTAGTCGAGCCTCGCCGTGAGCGTCGCGTCGGGCGACTCGCCGTAGCGGCGGGAGAGGCCCGCGGTCGCGAGGCGGCGGAGGTAAGCGCGAGCCTCGGAGCCGTCCTCCGGCACGAACCGCGGCAAGAAGTACTGGCCCGAGGCGCCGAAGAGGAGCTTCCAGTCTCCCGAGACCTTCTCGGCGATCTCGCGCGTCGAGAGGATCGCTTCCGGGACGTGGGAGAACGCGCGCTGCATCTCCTCCGATGACTTGAAGTAGAAATCCTCCTTCATCTTGAGGCGGTCTTCGTCCTTGAGCGTCTTCCCCGAGGCGATGCAGATCCGGATCTCCTGGGCCTCGGCGTCCTCGGGCTCGATGTAGTGGAGGTCGCACGTCGCGACGGGCTTGATCCCGAGCTCGCGCGAGAGGCGGAGGCAGCCTTCGTTCACGACCTTCTGCGGGTCGAGGGAGTTCGGCTGGATCTCGAGGTAGTAGTCGTCGCCGAAGATCTCTCTGTACTTCTCGGCCTGCTTGCGCGCGGCGTCGGCGGCGCCCTGGACGAGCGGGACCGAGACCGGGCCCTTCAAGCAGCCCGAGAGAGCGACGAGGCCCTTCGCGTGGCGGCGGAGGAGGTCGAGCGAGATGCGCGGGTGATAGTAGAAGCCCTCGAGGTTCGAGAGAGACGAGAGGCGCGAGAGGTTCTTCCAGCCCTCCTCGTTCTTCGCGAGGAGCGTCAGGTGGTTGTAGCCCGTCTTCCGCTCCCTGTGAGCGTCGGGCTGATCGCCGAGCGCGAGGTAGGCCTCGCACCCGAGGATCGGCTTGATCCCGGCCTTCTTGCACTCCTTGTGGAAGGAGACGATCCCCGAGAGCGTCCCGTGGTCCGTGAGAGCGAGCGCGGTCTGGCCGCACGCCTTCGCCTTCGCGACGAGGCCATCGATCTTCGCGGCTCCGTCGAGCAAGCTGAAGTCGGAGTGGACGTGAAGGTGGACGAAGTCGCTCGGGCCCACGGGCACCTCCGTGAGAAACCGACAGGTTCGCCGGAGGGTCCGACAGCCACGAAAAAAATGGAACTCCAAACAAATGAAAACATGCCTCGCGCGCTGGGGAAACGTGTGGACAGTCTCCGCGCCTGGCAGGCCCGCAAAGGGCGGCGCGGCTAGACTTGATTCACCGCCTCTGGTACCGTGCCGGTGGAGCGAGCCCTGGAAGCCACGCTGTCTTTCACGACACGGAGACGCAAGCTCTCGTGGTCGCGCGCTTCCGTGCTCGCGGCGGCGCTCTCCGTCTCGCTCGCGGGCGCCGCGCGAGGACAGGGGCAGTCCGAGGCGAGGCCTCCCGAGGCTTACCGCGACCAGATCGTCGCGGAGGTCGAGCACGAGCCGATCACGCTCCACGAGCTGGAAGTCCGGGCCCAGCTCACGAACGAGTATCGCGAGCTCAAGAAGGCCAACCCCGAGAACAGCCAGGTCCTCAGGAACTACCTCGAGCACACGCTCGACCTCCTCGTGAACGAGCGCCTCGTCCTCCTCGAGTGCAAGAAGGACAAGATCGCGCTCACGAAGGAGGACGAGAAGCGCATCGATCGCATCGTCGAGCACCAGGCCCAGATCCAGGGCAACCTGGACGAGCTCAAGAAGAGCCTCGCCACGATCGGCGTCTCCTTCGAGGCCTGGGTCGAGCTCCAGCGCTCGAACCTCCTCCAGGGGAAGCTCCTCCTGAGGAAGATCTCGCGCGATATCTACGTCGAGCCCGAGAGGCTCAGACGCTTCTACGATGAGTACAAGCGCGAGCGCTTCCGGCGCGACGCCGTGACGAAGGTCCTCGAGGTCGAGATATCGCTCGACCTCAAGACCTCCCGCGTCCCCGACGAGGTCAAGGCGCTCGAGGGCAAGTGGTGCGCGGACGAAGCGCGGCGCTACGCCGAGACCGTGCGCGAGCGCCTCGTCAAGAGCCCGTCGGAGTGGAAGCGCATCGCGAGCGAGTGCACGATGAACGCCTCCGAGGTCGAGAGCGGAGGGCTCATCCAGGTCTCGGGCTCGCCGCCCAAGCTCCTCGCCGACCAGTTCGTCTGGGGCGAGGCCGCCGACAAGCTCAAGGTGGGCGAGGTCTCTCCCGTGATCGCGACCAAGCACGGATACTGCCTGATCTGCATGAAGGAGCGCACGGGCGAGGACTTCCTGCCGTTCTCCGAGGTCCAGCACGAGATCGGCGAGCTCCTGAAGACGAAGCTCTGGACCGAGAGGGCGGACGCTTACGCACGGCGGCTCCGCGAGGACGCGTTCATCCGCTTCTACGTCCCGAGCGCGAGCCAGCCCGCTCCGGCGCCCGCTCCCGCGCCCGAGTCGCCTCCCTCGTGCCCCGATCCGCAGCCGCAGGCGCCATCGCCCTCGCCGCCCGGAGCGCTCCCGTCGCGGCCCGGGAGCGTCCCGGACATGACGCCCAACGATCGCAAGTAGGAGTGGGCGCTCTCCCCGAGAACGCGTGCGAAGGGGGCGGGGGCGACGAAAGTCGCCCCACGCAGCGCA
>JACQDU010000561.1 GCA_016200955.1 bacterium | reverse complement strand
GGCCGACATCTACGCGCTCGGCCTCGTCCTCTTCGAGTGCCTCACGGGAGCGCCGCCTTTCCGCGGGCTCGACCAGAAGACGATCATGAAGCAGCACCTCTCGGACCCCGCGCCGCCCGCGAACCGCTCGCGGTCCGACGTGCCGGCGGACCTGGTGGACCTCTGCAAGAGGATGCTCTACAAGGACCCGGAGACGCGGCCCGACGCGACCGCGGTCGCGCAGGTCTTCGCGAAGCACGCGGGATAGCATGGCTCGAATCGCCGTCGCGGACGACGACGCGGGGCTCCTCGAGTTCGCGACGAGGATCCTCGCGGCGCGAGGACACGAGGTCGTGGCCTACAAGGACGGGCAAGACCTCCTCGACGCCGCGCTCGCCGCGGGGCCGGAGACGCGGCCGGAGCTCGTCGTCTCCGACGTGCAGATGCCGCGGCTCGACGGGATCGGCCTCTGCCGCGCTCTCAGGAAGCAGTTCTCGAAGGCGGCGCTCCCGGTCGTGCTCGTCTCGGTGCTCGAGGCGGAGGACGACATCCTGCGTGGCTTCGAGGCCGGCGCGAACGACTACCTCGTGAAGCCTTACCGCGCTCCCGTGCTCGTCGCGAAGGTCCAGGTGCTCCTGAGAGAGAGGGAGATCCTCACGCCCTTCGCCGCGCCGTTCGTCGTCGAGGACGACACGACCGGCCCTCTCACGGACAGGGTCAAGCTCCCGTTCACGATCGACAAGTACGACGTCGAGGGCGAGATCGGGAGGGGCGGCATGGGCACGGTCTACCGCGCGAAGGACCGCGACACGGGAAGGCCCGTCGCCTTGAAGATCATCTCGCGGAGGGTCGCGGACGACCGCGTCGGGCTCGCCCGCTTCTTCCGCGAGGCCGCGACGCTCGCTCGCATCGACTCGCCTCACGTCGTGCGAGCGATCGACTCGGGCATGGAGCGAGGCCGCTACTTCCTCGCCATGGACCTCGTGACGGGCAAGAACGCGAAGACTCGCCTGAACGCCGAGGGCCCGCTCCCCGTGCGAGCGGTCGTCGAGATCGGGCGAGACATCGCGCTCGCCCTCGCCGCGCTCCAGGAGAAGGGGCTCGTCCACAGGGACATGAAGCCGTCCAACATCATCATGGGAGAAGACGGCCGCTCGACCCTGGTGGACTTCGGCCTCGCCCGGAGCCAGAAGGACCAGGCGCTCACCGAGACGGGAGAGGCGATCGGGACGCCTCACTACATCGCTCCCGAGGTCCTTCGAGGCGCTCAGGCCGACATCCGGAGCGACCTCTACTCGCTCGGCGCCACGCTCTACGAGCTCCTCGCCGGCCAGAAGCCCTTCCCGGGAGCGACCGTCGTGGACGTCTACCAGAACATGTTCACGGGCCCTCCGCCTCCTCTCAAGGACCTCGTCCCCGAGATCCCGAAGGAGCTCGTGGCTCTCATTGACGCCTTGATCGAGCGAGACCCCGCGCTCCGGCGCGACAACCCGGCCGCGGTCGCGGAGGAGATGGCGGGGATCCTGGAGAAGCTCTAGTAAGCTAGCCAAATGCCAGGCCGTGACCGGTTCCGGTGACGGCAACCGGAGACCGGCAACCGGAGACCGGCAACCGGAGAGGCTCGGACGCTCTCGCCTGAAGGCACCGATTCCCTGAGCGCGTCACTTCCCCTTGCCGCCGGGCCCGCCACCGGGTCCGCCGCCAGGTCCCGGAGGAGGCCCGTTGGGAGGTCCCTTCGGACCCGGGTCGCCGTCGCCCTCCTCCCGGTCATCCCTGGGATCCGGCACCGTGTCCGGGAGCTTGAGCCCGAGGTCCTCGATGAGAGCGGACGCGCGCCGGTCCTCTCGCCCGTCCCGTTTCACCGAGAGCGAGGCCATGATCTTCACACGGTCCGCCGCGGCGATGAGACTGGCGGCGAGGCGCGTCTCCTCGTCCTGATCGTTTGCCTTGAGCGAGCGGTAGATCTCGAAGACCGTCGTCTTCGAGAACGGCTTCTCTCCCCGGTAGCGGCCGCGGACCAGCACGAGGAGGCGTGGCACGCTCTCGAAGCTCTTCTCGACGGCCTCGACCTCGGGCGCACGCTCCGGGTCGGGCTTGATCCGGTCCTCGAGGTCCTTCACGGTCTTCCCCGCGCGCTCGGGGTCGCGGCCTCGAACGGCTTGCACGAGCGCGTCTCTCGTCCCGAAGAGCGCCTTCACGAGCTCGAGCTCGCGAGCCGCCTCGGCGGCCGCGGGGCTCTTCGGGTCGCGCGCGATCTGGGCGAGCCCGGGAGCGCGCTTGAGGAGAGGTTGCTTGTGGAGCTCGTCCAGCCTCGCTCGCGCGGGATCGGCCTTGTCGGGCGCGTCCTGGACCTCGGGCGGCTTCACGCCGAGCGCCGCCAGGACGTCGATCGCCGCCCGGCTCTCGGTGTCCGCCAGGGCGCGCGGCACGCGGGCGCCGCTCGCCGCCGCGACGACCGTCGCCGCGAGACGGAGCTCGTCGTCGGCCGCTCCCCCCGAGACGAGGACGCGGAAGATGTCGTCGAGGGGAGCCGTGAGATAACCCGTGCGCGCCCGCTGGACCTCGCCCTCGGGGATGAGCGCCAGGTAGCGGTCGCCCAGCTTCCTCGAGAGCCGTCCGACCTGGCTCGCGGCTTCCTTCCAGCGAGCGCGCTCGTCGGGCGGAAGGGAAAGAGCGGCGTCCTCGAGCGCGTTCGCTTGCCTCGGGTCGCGTGCGGCGGCGGCCTTCGCGAGCTTCTCGCGGAAGTCGGCGACGCCCGCCGCTCGCTCGGCTTTCTCCTTGTCGGCCTTCTCGCGGTCGGCAATGTCTCTCTCGGCCTTCTCGCGGTCGGCCGTGTCCTTCTCGGCCTTCTCCCTGTCCGTCTTCTCCCGGTCCTGCTCGGCCTTCTCCTTCTCCGCGAGCGCGCGCTTCTTCTCGTCGGCCTCGCGCGCGGCCCGGGCGATCTCCTCGGCCTTCCGCGCCTCCTCGTCGCGCTTCTGGGCGAGGTCGAGCTCCTGTTTCTTCAGGTCGAGCTCGCGCGCCTTCAGGTCGAGCTCCTGTTTCTTGCGGTCGAGCTCGCGTCTCTCCTGCATTTCCTTGTCGAAGGCGACCTGGGAGTCGCGCGGGTCCGCGCCCCTCGTCTGCGATGCGCGCCAGGCGACGAAGAGGACGAACACGCCCGCGAGCGCGAGGACGGCGCCGACCGCGGTCGTGACGTTCTTCAGGTGAGGAGCCGGCGGCGGAGCCTCGCTTGGCTCGAAGGCCTCGACGTCGAGCCGGCTCGAGATGCGCTTCGCCGCGGGAGCCTCGGGCGCGAGATCGAGCGGCGCTTCGGGCATGAGCTCGAGGGGCGCCTCCGTGATCGTCTCTGCTCCCGCGCGTCCGGGAGAGGACGCCACCAGAGGCGCCCCCGCGCTGGCGACCGACGCCGGGAGCGTCAGCGCGGGACGGGAAGACGCGCCCGTCCGGATCCCCATGAGGAGGTCGATCGCCGCCTGCGCGTCGCGCGGCCGCTTCGCCGGGTCGCACGCCATGAGAGAGAGGCACGCCTTCTCGACCGCCTCCGGGAGCCCGGGGTTGCGCTCGCGCGGCGGCTTGCACTCTCCCTTGAAGACGAGCGTGAGCGTCGCGAGGAGCGTCGTGGCGCGGAAGGGCCGCAGGCCCGTCAGGAGCTCGTAGTAAGTCACTCCGAGCGAGTACAGGTCGGAGCGCGCATCGAGGGGCTGCCCGTTCGCCTGCTCGGGCGACATGTACTCCGGCGTCCCCAGGATCTGTCCCGCGAGCGAGAGCGTCCCCGCGTCGGGCCCGTCGAGCGAGCGCTGCTGGATCTTCGCGAGCCCGAAGTCCGCGAGCTTCACCCGCCCGTCCCGCGTCACGAGGATGTTCGCGGGCTTGATGTCCCGGTGGAGGATCCCCGCCTCGTGCGCCGTCTTCAGCCCTCGCGCGCAGGCGAGCACGAGCTTCGTCGCCTCGCCGTGCGGGAGACGCCCGCTCTTCTCGAGGAGCCCGGCGGCGGAGAAGCCGTCCACGTATTCCATCGCGATGTAAGGGACGCCACCCTCGTTGCCCGTGTCGTAGACCTTGACGACGTAATCGGAGGAGACCTTCGCCGCGGCCTGAGCCTCCCGGTGGAGCCGCTCGACGACGACCGCATCGCGGGCGAGCTCGGGCGCTATGACCTTCACGACGACGGGCCGGTCGAGGTCCGTCTGGCGCGCCAGGTAGACCGCCCCCATGCCGCCCTTGCCGAGCAAGCGCTCGATCCTGTAGCGGCCGAAAAACTCCCCCGGCGAGAGCCCCATTCGCGAGAGACACGAT
>JACQDU010000555.1 GCA_016200955.1 bacterium | reverse complement strand
GCGCGGGCGCGCTCCGCGGAGGAACGCCCGGCGTCGCGGGCGAATGGCTCGTGCACGCGGCGAAGCAGGCCGCGCTCCTCGTGGTCGCCGCGAACCCGATCGTGCTCGCGCTCGTGGTCCTCGGAGCTTCCGGCGTCCGCTCCTCGCGGGCGCCGCCCGCGAGCGCGCTCGCCGCCCTCGCGCTCGCGGCGGGAGGAGCGCTTCTCTTCGCCTACGCGTTCTTCCGCGCGGACGAGCGCTACGCGGCGACGCTCGCCTCGCTCTCGCTCCCGTTCGCCGGGCTCGGTCTCTCGCGCTTCGCTTCTTTCTGCGAGAGAGACGGCTTCCTCCGCGGAAAAGCGCTCGTGCTCGTGCTCCTCCTCGCGCAGCTCCCCTTCGCCACCCGCGCGAGGAACGAGAGGAAGGCGACCTGGCGCGATGCCGGCGAGCTCGTCCGGAGCCTCGGGATCGCGCGCGTCGCGGCGAGCGACCCTCGCGTCGCCTTCTACGCCGGAGCGGCCCACGTCGACCTGCGCGGAGCTCTCCGCGACGCCGGGCGTTCCTCCGCGGAGCGCGCCCGCGCCGTCCTCTCCCTGGCGCGCGCCGCGAACGCGAGCGCGATCGTCCTCGACGCGACGGCGCGCGATCGGAAGCCGGCCGACCCCATCGTGAAGGAGGTCGCCGACCTCCTCCCTTCGCCACGGGTCGTGATCCCGATCGAGCGCAGGGGCGCCGAGAGCGTCGTCGTCATCGCGCTCTCGCCGTGAGAAGCGGTCCCCGGCCGGTCGCTCTCTTGCGGTTACCGAAAGTTCGCGCTAGGTTTCGTCCCCATGCGCCTCGCGGTCTTCCTGGGAGTGCTGGCGTTCGCTCTCCTGCTCGTCCCGCGACCGCTCCAGGCGGCGCCGGGCGAAAGAGGGAGAGAGAAGGCGGGCGAGCGCGTGTCGCTCCGATGCGCCGCCGAGTCCGGGCCGGTCGTGAGGGGCGCGACGACCGTCCTGGATTCGCTCTCGGTCCTCCGTCGCGTCCGCCGCGCGAGGACACGACGAGTCCCGCCGCAGGTCTCGAGGACGTCGCCCACGTCGAGCGCGAGGCGGAGGCCCGCCCGGATCGCTCCCGCCGCGCCCAAGCGCGCCTGCGCGAGGTCCCGCTCGAGGCGAGCGAGGCGCGCCTCGTCGTCGCTCGCGCGAGTGAAGTCGCCCGGACCACCACGGACGCCACCACCATTCCCGGGACCGGCGGTCGCTGCGTGGGGCGGCCTTCGTCGCCCCCGCCCCCGCGCGCTCGCGGCTGAGCGCGCCGTCGCCGACTCGTTGACCTCGTCGCGCGCGCGCGCCGGAAGCGCGGCGATCGCGCCTTCGTTCCCGCTCTTCTCGCGGGAAGGAGCCCCATCGTGAGCCAGAACCTCTCCCGACTTCTTCTCCCTCTTTCGTTCTCCCTCGTGGTCTCGACGCTCGCGGGCTGCCCCGCGGGCGACGCGAAGGCTGGCGAGAAGAAGGAGACCGCGGGGACGCGCCGCGTCGTCGTCTTCCGCGCTCGCCGGCAGGAGATCGCGCGCACGATCACGCAGCCCGCGAACGTCCTGGCCCGGAGCGAGGCGACCCTGTTCGCACAGGTCGCCGGTTATCACTCGTCGATCGACGTCGACAAGGGAGACCGCGTCGTCCGCGGACAGGTGATCGCGTCGATCGACGTCCCTCACCCTGTTCATCGTTCCGGCGCTCTACGTGACGGCGAAGGAGCTCTTGCCGGAGACGGCGCGCCGCGACGGAGAAGAACGGCCGGCGGAGACCCCGTGATCCTCGCTACTTCTCGCCCGCCTTCGCATCGGCGTCGTCTTCCCGACGCCGTGGGAGAGGGTCTTTCAGGAACTCCCTCTGGCAACGCAAGCACAGGTCGAACGTGAGGGCCTTCCAGACCGAGGACTCGAGATCTTCCTGCGAGAGGCCGTCGCAGGCCTCGACGAGGCGCTCGATCTCGGCGTCGAAGTCGGTCTCCCGGAGCGCCCGGGGCGAGAGCTCGAGCGGGTCGTAGGCGGCATAGACCTTGATCTCGAGCTTGTAACGGACGTCCTCGAACGCGAGGAGCGAGCGCCCGCAGCGGTCGCAGCCGAGCTCGCTCACGGGCTCTTCGCCGCGAAGAGGCGGCCGAGGAGGCCGCGCACGCCCCAGGGCTTCTCGTCCTTCTGCGCGGGGGGCTCCACGTCGACCGTCTCGGCGAGGGGCTTCGAGTCCTCTCCTCTCGCGATCCGGTCGCGCAGGCCCGAGCGCAGCTCGTCTTGGATCGCGCGGCAGCTCGCGGGGCGCTCGTCGCGCGTCTTCGCGAGCATGCGCTCGACGAGCTTCTCGAGCTCCTGGGGCCACTTCCTGTCGGGCGAGGCCTCGGCGAGCGTGGGAGGCGGGCAGATGAGGTGCTGCGTCATGTAGCCCTGCGCCGTCTCGGACTCGATCGGACGCTTCCCGGTGAGCATCTCGAAGAACATGACGCCGACGGAGTAGATGTCCGTGCGGCCGTCGACCTCGTCCTGCGTGATGCTCTCGGGGGCTATGTAAGCGGGCGAGCCGACGATATCCTCGCCGGGAGTCGTGCGGAAGACGGCGTCGTCCACCTCGTCCTCGTCCTGGGAGCCGCGCTTCGCGAGGCCGAAGTCCATGATCTTGACCTCGTGCTTGCCTCCCGCGAGCACGAAGACGTTCTCGGGCTTCATGTCGCGGTGGACGATCCCGGCGTCGTGCACGGCCTGGAGGCCCTCGAGGACCTGCTCGAGGATGCGGACCGCGACCGCGGGCTCGAGGATCTTCGCGGGCGACGTGTCGAGGAGAGCTCGCAGCTCCTTCCCCGCGAGCGCCGGGACGACGAGGTAGGTGAGGCCGTCCTCCGTCTCTCCCGAGTCGATGACTCCGATGACGTTCTTGTGAGAGATCCCTTGCGTGACGCGGATCTCTCTCTTGAAGCGGCCCTTCTCGACGGGACTCGCGGCCTGGTCGAGCATGACCTTGATCGCCGCGAACTCGCAGCGGCCGTCTTGCTGTCCCAGGAAGACGCAGCCCATGCCGCCGGCTCCCAGGACCTCGACGATCGAGTAGGCGCCGATACGCTTGAGCGCGCGCACGGCGTCGATCCCTCCCACGAACGGCTTCTTCCCCGCCGGCGCGGACGGAGATCTCGGAGGAGGAGGGAGAGGAGGCACGGGCGCCGGCGGAGGCGCCGCGGGCCTCGGCTCGGACGCGCGCGCCGCCGCGGCCCGGAGCGCCGCGACCTCCGCTTGATCAACGAGAGCGCGAGTCTCCTTGCCCCGGAAGAGCGTCGAGATCTTGAAGTCGAGCGGATCGAGGCGCGAGCCCGGGATGAGCGGCCGCTCGATCCCGGCGAAGTCCTCCTGCCGGTAGCGCTCGATCACGCGCGCGTCGTCCTTCTGCGTCGCCGTCCGCTGGAGCGCGGCGAGGGCCGAGTCCTGCTCCGTCGTGAGCGTCCCTTGCTTCACGAGGACGGAGCCGAGCCGGACGCGGAAGGCGCTCCTCTCGAGGCCGGCGATCATCTGCGCGACCGTCGTCTTCGGGACCTGCGTTTGGCGCTCGAGCGCCCTCACGTAAGCGGCCTCGCCGCGCACGTGCTCGTAGAGGGCGGCGCGGTGGCGTATGAGCTCGACCGACTTCGCGTCGAGCCTGCCCGCGGCCGCGAGGTGGTTCACGAGGTCGCGCGTTCCGCGGTCGCGGTCGGTCACTCTCAGGAACGCTCGCACCTCGTCGGCCGTGGCGAGCGCGAGCTGGAGGATGATCTTCCCCGAGATGATGTCTACGGCGGAGAGCATGGGGTGAGTTTCCTCTCTCGATCCTCGGTTTTCCAGGGGACCCGGCCGCTCCTCGTTGACTTCCCGGCCTCCCTCCCGACAATCCTCGTTGAGAGGAGGACGCCGGTGGACCTCAAAGGCAAGCGCGTCGTGATCCTGGTCGAGCGCGACTTCCAGGACATGGAGGTCATGTATCCCTACTACCGCTTCAAGGAGGAGGGCGCGCTCGTCGCCGCGGTCGGCGTCGAGGCCAAGGAATACAAGGGGAAGAACGGATACCCGATCAAGGCGGAGAAGCGGACGACCGAGATCACGGCGAAGGACCTGGACGCTCTCGTGATCCCGGGAGGCTGGGCGCCCGACTTCCTGCGCCGCGACCCGGCGACGATCGCTCTCGTGCGGGCGGCCTTCGAGGCGGGGAAGGTCGTGGGAGCGATCTGCCACGCGGGGTGGGTCCTCTGCTCGGCGCGAGTCCTCAAGGGAAAGCGCGTCACCTCGTTCTTCGCGATCAAGGACGACATGACGAACGCGGGCGCCGAGTGGACGGACGCCGAGGTCGTCGTCGACGGGAACCTGATCACGTCGCGCACGCCCGACGACCTGCCCGCCTTCTGCCGCGCGATCCTCGAGAAGCTGGGCGTTCGCGCGTGAGCGAGGGGGCGGACGCGATCGAGGTCTCGTACTCGCTCAAGGAAGAGGACGTGGACGCCTACAGGCGCTACTACGCCATCCGTCGTCCCGCGATCTTGTTCGATATCGGGTTCAAGACGCTCACGGTCGTACTGGCCATCTCGTCCATCTACACCCTGGCGTGGCCACCGACACTCCTGGCCGACATCTTCCCGCTCGCCCTCGCGCTCATGCCGGTCGTCGCGGTCTTTCCTCTCATGATATGGAGCCGCTTCGGCCGAGCGTTCCGTGCGGCCTGGCGCTCGACCGGCCAGTACGGCGAGCAACGCATGCGGATCTCCCCAGACGGGATCTTCGTGAGCGGGCCGACGGGCGAGACACTCAAGTACTGGAAGGCGGTCCACCGCATCGTCGAGAGCGGGGGCCACGCGTTCATCTTCACCGGACACCTCCAGGCGTTCATCCTCCCGCGACGCGCCTTCGCATCGAGCGAGGCCCGGGAAGCCTTCCTCGCGAGAGCCCGCGCCTGGCAGGCTTCGGCGCGAGCAGTCCCCGCACCTTCGAGTACGATGACGAGGTGAGCGACCACGACGAGCTCGAGCTCTCCGTGCGCCTGTTCGCCGGCCTGCGCGAGGCGATCGGCCGCGAGCGCGTCTCCGTCAAGCTCGCGCGCGGCGCTCGCGTGAGCGACCTCGTGGACGCCCTCGCGCGCGAGCACCCGCAGCTCGAGCGGCATCGTGGGAGGTTCGCCATCGCCGTGAACCTCGAGGTCGCGAGAGGAGACCTCCCGCTCGCGGCGGGAGACGAGGTCGCGCTCCTCCCTCCGGTGGGCGGAGGGAGCCAGGACGACCTCCTCGAGCTCACGCGGGAGCCGATCGACGTGAACCGCCTCGTCGCCTTCGCGACCCACGCGAGCGCGGGAGGGATCGCGGTCTTCCTCGGCACCGCGCGAGACGTGCACGAGGGGAAGCGCGTGCTCCGGCTCGAGTACGAGGCCTACGAGGACATGGCCCGCGCATCCTTCCGCGAGCTCGCCCGCTCGACGCGCGAGCGCGTGCCGTCTCTCGTGCGCCTCGCTCTCGTGCACCGGCTCGGCCTCGTGCCGATCGGAGAGGCCTCGGTCGCCGTCGTCGCCTCGACGCCTCACCGCGCGGAGGCCT
>JACQDU010000544.1 GCA_016200955.1 bacterium | reverse complement strand
CCCCGCCTGCCGCTCTGCGTGGGGAGAGCTCGCCTGCGGCTCACTCTCCCCCGCCCCCTGCCGTGCGTGAGGCGAATTCGCCTCCGCCTGACACCGCGCCCGCGCGCGAGGCGCCGTCGCGAGCCGACGCGCCCGACAGGGTGCAGATCGGCGGACCGGTCGAGCCCTCGCTCGCCCGTCCGGTGGCCGTCTCGCGCGCGGCTCCCGCGGGCCCCGAGCTCGTGCCTCCTCTCAAGGAGCGGTTGCTCGGAGTCCTCTTCTCTCCCGTAGAGACCTTCCGCGCGCTCGACGCGAGCTGGGGCTGGGGAGCGCCGTGGCTCGCGGTCGCCGCCGTCGGCACGGTCAAGGGAATCCTGAGAGTCGGCCTTCACGACCTCACGGCGATCTACCAGGTTGAATGGAACCGCCAGCTCGAGCACATGAGCGAGCAGCAACGGCGCATGTTCCTCGAGACGATCCGGGACGACTCCGTGCCCGCGAAGTGGGGCGCGTTCATCGCGAAGGGCGCGGAGGTCGGCTGGCCGTGGATCGGGACGCTCCTCTCGATCGTCGGCGTCGGGCTCGTGATGTTCGTCGCCGCCTGGATGCTCGGAGGCAAGCGCGACCTGATCCGGTCGATCGTCGTCGCCGCTCACGCGAAGATGGTGATGATCGCGGGCTATGCGGTCCTGGCGCTCGCGACGGTGCTCGGGAACCCCGCGGCCACGACGAGCCTCGCGAACGCCGCGGACCCGATCACGAGCATCCTCGCCGTCTCGGCGCTGTCGCTCGTGGATCCGATCGCGATCTGGCACACGGTCCTCCTCGGGATCGGGCTCTCGGTCGGGCTCGGCGTGAAGCCGCGCCGCGCGGCCCTGTTCACGATCGGGATCCAGGGGCTCTCGTGGAGCATGTTCCTCGCATGGGCCGCGGTCGGCGCGGCCATGAGCAAGGTGGGCTGAGAGATGTTCGAGCGAACCAAGCGCACGCGCGTCATCGTCTCCGCGACGGTCCTCGCTGCCTTCTTCCTGGCTCTCGTGCGTCCCGCGTGGCTCTCGTCCTCCTCCGCTTCATCGAGAAAGGACGAGCCCGCCGGCAAGGAGAAGCCCGGAGGCTTCTCGTTCACGTTCGGCGCCGCCGGAGCGCCCGTGGACGTGCAGGCGCCGACTCGCGGGAGGATCGCCGAGGTCGTCCACGCTCCGGCCGCGATCAAGTCCGGCGGGGAAGTCGCCGTTGGCGCTCCCTTCGAGGGGAAGATCGTCGAGCTCTGCCTGGACGAGGGAGCCCAGGTCAAGGCGAACGACGTGATCTTCAAGCTCGACCCGATCGAGTGGGACGACAAGGTCCAGGAAGCCGAGCTCGAGCTCGCCCGGCGCAAGGCCGCTCTCCTCGAGGCCGAGGCCGAGATGCGCGAGGCCGAGCACAAGGTCGAGGAGACGCAGAAGGAAGCCGCCGCCGTCACCGACGCTCGCCTGAGGATCCGCGTGAGCGAGCTCTCGGCCGAGAAGGCGCGCGCCCAGCTCGACAACGCGGGCGCGAAGCTCGCGCGAGCGAAGGAGATGCTCTCCCAGAACGTCGGGAAGAAGGAGGACGTCGAGGCCGCCGAGGCGGAGCAGCGCGTCGAGGAGATCTCCCTCTCGACCACCGACAAGGAGCTCGGGATCGCGAAGGAGGTCCTCGCGGCCAAGCTCCGCGAGGCCGAGGACGGGAAGGTCTCCTCCGCGAAGGCGCTCGACAGCGCGAAGACTCACTGCGACCGGAGCAAGGCCGACGTGACGGCCGGCCAGGTCGCGCTCGACCGGGCGCGCCGCGACCGCGCTCGATGCGAGGTCCGCTCTCCCATTGACGGCGTCATCACGCAGAGGAACGTGAACTGGGGCTCCCTCGTCGGGCGAGGCGACGGCCGCACGGCGGACACGACGCACTACATCGTCTCCGACATGGCTCACATGTACGCCTACGCCGACGTGGACGAGGGCGACGTCGTGAAAGTGAGAGAGGGCCAGCCGGTCCGCGTGCGCGTGAACGCTCTCGGAGACGACCTGCGCCTCACGGGGAAGGTCGTCGACGTCGCGAACCGCGCCCAGAAGGTCTCGAACGAGGAGACCAAGAGCTTCCGCGTGAGGATCCTCATCTCTCCCAAGGACGAACGCCTTCGCCCGGACATGAGCTCGAACGTCGACATCGAGACGAGGACCTCCGCGGACGACGCGATCCGCCTCCCGTCCCAGGCCACCGTCCAGCGAGCGAAGAAGGACCTCCCCGAAGGAGTGCTCGCGAAGGCGACGTGGCTCTCGGCCAACGGAAGTGCCGGCGCGAACGCGAACGGCGCCGCCGGGAGCCAGCGCTCCGACGACAAGGTCGACTGCATCTTTGTCTGCGAGGGAGACAAGGCGGTCGTGCGCGCCGTCCAGCTCGGAGTCTCGGACGGCGACCACGTCGAGGTGAAGCAGGGCCTCGACGCGAACGACCAGGTCGTGATCGGCCCTTACCGCGCTCTCGAGAACCTGAAGAACGGCGACGCCCTCAGGCCCACGAAGAAGGAGCACTCCGCCGCCGACGTGGCGACCGCGAGCTCCTCGACGGCCGCTTCCGAGAAGTCCGTCGTCAGGGTCGAGGTCAAGGGCGGCAAGTGACCCTCGTCGTCGAGAACGTCAAGATCGCGACCGCCGAGCTGCGGGCGAACCCGTTCCGGAGCGCCCTCACGACTCTGGGAATCATCATCGCCGTGAGCGCCGTGATCGCGGTCGTCTCGATCGTCCATGGCGCCTCGAAGTTCATGATCAACTACTTCGAGAGCCTCGGCTCGAACTCCTTCTACGTCTTCGGCCACAGGCCGCAGGGAGACGCGGGGAGGCGCCTCGGGCACATCCAGCTCACGGTCGAGGACGCGCTGGCGATCGAGGGGCGCTGCAGCGCCGTCGCGGCCGCGTCTCCCGTGACCGAGCTCAACGGGGCGATCGTCTGGCACGGGGCCGAGTCCACGGCTCGCGTCCACGGGACGGTCCCGTCCTTCCAGCGGACGCGCAACGTCTACGTCGACGACGGGCGGATCTTCTCTCCCGTCGACGTCGAGCACCGCGAGAACCTGATCGTCCTGGGAGACGAGACGATCAAGGAGCTCAACACGACGCGCGCGAAGATCCTGGGAGAGACCGTCCGCCTCCGCGGCGAGGCATTCAAGGTCTGCGGCTTCCTCGAGCACAAGGGCTCCGCCTTCGGGGAGTCGCAGGACGACATGGCGCTCATCCCGATCTCGACGGCCGCGAAGATCTGGGGGAGCTGGCGAGCGCGGCACGTCATGATCATCGCCCAGGCGAAGCCGGGCCAGACGGCGGAGGCGGTCGATCAGGCGACGTGGCTCCTGCGCCTCCGGCACAACCGCCACGGCGGGGACCCCGACGACTTCAAGATCTTCACGCAGGACCAGTTCATCGACGGCTTCCGGCAGTTCTCTCTCATGATCACCGGCCTCCTGTTCGGGATCGTCGGCGTCTCCCTCCTCGTGGGAGGCGTGGGGATCATGAACATCATGCTCGTCTCCGTCTCCGAGAGGACGCGAGAGATCGGCGTCCGGAAAGCGCTCGGGGCGAAGAACCGCGACATCCTCTCGCAGTTCCTCATCGAGGCCATCACGCTCGCGGTCCTCGGAGGGCTGTTCGGCCTCCTCCTCGGCTACCTGGGAGGGCTCCTCGCGCGCGAGGCGATCTCGGTGTGGGTCGACTTCCCGCCGGTCTACGTGCCGCCGTGGGCCGTCATGCTCTCGCTCAGCTTCTCCGCCGCGGTCGGGCTCATCTCGGGCCTCTACCCCGCCTGGAAGGCCGCGCGCCTCGACCCGATCGAGGCCCTCCGCTACGAGTAACCTCGCTCGCACTTTCATGTAAGAAAGCCGTCAGAACCCGCGAAACGGCCCGGTTTTTACAGACCGGTGATGGCTCGCCGATTGCGCGGCCAACCTTGCATGGTAAGGATGCGTATGTCTTGCCGATGGGGGCAGAGAGCATGCGCGCGCCGAGCGACGACTTCTTCGCGAAAGTCTACGAGCAAAAGGACCCCGACCTCCTGAAGACTCTCCGCGACGTGCAGAACAAGAAGAGGAGCGGGACGCTCTCCGAGATCGCACTCACGCTCGAGCTCCTCGCGAAGAAGCAGATCGAGCGCCTGGCGGACGAGGAGGACGCTTCGCGCCCGAAGCCCGCGAAGGGGATCCCGGACGACCTCGCGCGCTTCGCCTCCCATCCGAAGAAGGAAGCCGTCCCGGGAGAGCTCGCGAAGTTCGCCGCCGCGCCCGCTCCCGCGCCCACCTCCGCGCGCAGGAGTCTCCTCGACGAGCCCTTCGCGCCCGCGACGAAGCCGGCTGCCGAGACGCAAGGTGAAAGCTCGGACGAGGCGCCCGCGCTCAAGCCCGAGCGAGTCGCGAAGGCCGCTCCGGCCGACTCCTCCGCTCCGGACGAGTCCTCCGATGCCGACAGGGTCGACGAGTCCGACAAGCGGCGTCTCGTGGCGCACCACGTGGCTCACGCGGAGCCCGCTCCGAGGAGCGCACTTCCCCTCGTCGCCGCCGCGGGAGTCGCCGTCGCCTTCGTGCTCGCGGGCCTGGGAGTCATGGCGTCGCGCAAGACGCCCGCTCCGCCCGAGGTCGCGAGGGCGACCGAGCCCGCCGAGAACACTCCCCAGGTCCCGCCTCCTCCCCGGAACGAGTCGGAGCAGGAGCGGCGCGCCCGGCTGAACGAGATCGCGGCCGACGCCATCCGCGCGGCGCAGGCCGGCGCCGTGAACCTCGCGCAGGAGCGTCTCGGCGACCTCTCGGCGAAGGCGACCGCGGCCGACTCCGACATCATCGCCTCCGCCGAAGCGAAGGTGGGCCAGCTCCTCGCCGAGGCCCGCCACCATTCGCTCGGCGCGGGGACGGGAAACGGCGCCTCGACCGACTCGACTCCGGGCACGACGAAGCCGGCCGTCCTCGGGGCGAAGCCGAAGCCCGAGGCGGCGCCTCCCACGGACCTCGTCCTCGACGCCCGCGGGTTCTCGCAGCCTCTCTCCCAGACCCTCAGGGCCATCACGGGCTGGGACAACGAGCTCAGGAAGAAGGCTTTCGCGAAGCTCGACGAGACCGCGGGGAGCGAGGCGGAGCGCCTCCTCGCGGCCCTTCTCGGGGCGCCTCGCGCGACGCGGGAGAAGATCGGCGCCGTCCTCGCGAGGGTCGCGCCGGAAGCTCCCGCCGCGATCGCGAAGGTCCCGGCCGACGGCGCGGCCGACGAGGCGCTCAAGGCCGAGCTCGCCCTTTACATCCACGTCCACATGGAGAAGGTCGTGCACGGAGCGGTCCTCGCGGCCGTGCGCGAGCTCGAGGCCGACGCCGAGAAGGAGATCAAGAAGCTCAACGCCCTCCTCCGGCCGCCCGCGGCGCCCGATCCCAAGAAGAAGCCCGAGAAGAACACGAAGACCGGACCCGCGCCTGCCCCCGACGACCCGTGGGCGAAGCGCCGCGAGAAGAACGAGAAGGCGTTCGCCACGCTCGCCGCCGCGCGCACCGAGGCGCTCCGCGTGATCTTCGACCTCACGATCTACCCGGACGAGGACCACGGCCGCGTCGGACAGCCGATCGTGGACTCGAAGGTCGACGCCGTGAAGGGGCTCTACCCCGAGATCGACTTCGCCGTCCAGGACGAGCTCGTCCGCTTCTACGGGATCAACGAGAAGGAAGCCCAGAGGAGGATCGGGGTCCTCGAGGACGCCAGGATCAAGCACGCGCTCGCCTGCGCGTGGCTCGAGGCTCGCGGCGACAAGCCCGCGATCGACTTCCCGACGAGGGGCGACGAGGCGCTCCTCCGCTACCGCGCCGGGAGCTTCGACGACGCGATCGCCATGGCGACCTCCGGCCTCACCCCCTTCGAGGGCGAGTGCCTGAAGCGCATGCGCGACCAGAGGGTCTCCGAGTGGAACGAGAGCCTGTCGTCGGCGAGCGTGAAGGATGGCGTCCAGCCGACGGGCGTCGAGATCGAGCAGGTCAGGATCACGAACGAGTACCGCGTGACCATGGGCCGCTCGGCGCTCGAGATCGACTCCCGCCTCGTCTCGAGCGCCCGCGGCCACTCCGAGGAGATGGTGCAGCTCGGTTACTTCGCGCACGAGTCTCCCGTCCAGAAGAACAGGAGCCCCGTGGACCGCACGACGAACGCCGGCTACGACTGGCAAGGAGTCGGCGAGAACATCGCCATGGGCATGGAGTCGCCCATGGCCGCTCACATGGGCTGGTACAACAGCTCGGGCCACCACAGGAACATCCTGAACGATTGCTACATGGCCATGGGCACGGGCAAGGACAGCAACCACTGGACTCAGAACTTCGGCGGCCGGGGGCGGCTCAGGCGCTAGAAAGAACGACAGAGAGACCACGGAAGACACCGGTGACACCGGGTGTCTCCTCGCTGTTCTCCGGTGTGTTCGGCGGGTCGTTTCTTCTCCGCATCCACGAGATGCGTGGCAAGCACGAAGGCTCGAGGCTCACAGCGGCGACCGATTGACGTGATGCCCAAGAGGAGAACGTTCGCCGCAGAGGCGCGGAGCTCGCGGAGGTGACGCAGAGAGGTCTCCTTCTCTCGGCGTTCTCCGCGTCTCCTCTGCCTCCTCCGCGGTTCGTCGTTCTCTTCTTCACTCCCTTGATCAGGTCATCCGGGTAGCGCTGTCAGGCTCCGTTCGCCGAGCTTCGCGTCTCCGTGCCTTCGTGGTTCCGTGGCTTCATAGCGTTCTCACGGCGAGCGTGCAGAGAGAAGCGGGAGAGAGAACCAGCGCTCGCCGAGCCACGGGAGAAGGACGGCCAGGACGAATCGCCCGCGCTCGACGAGGCGAGCGGACGCGAGCTTGATCCCTCGCCGCGGCGCGAGCCCCGAGGAGACGCGCGCGAACCGGAGGTCCACCGAGAGGACCTCGAGCCGCGCCTCGTCTCCGAGCGAAGCCGCGAGCGCGGGGTCGAGCGCGCGGACGAAGGCGCGCCCGTCGGCGATCGGCCCGCCCTCTCCCGGGAGCGGCGTCCTCGCCGCGAACTCCGAGAACCTCCCCTGAAAGCGAGGGAGCGTTCGCGCGAGCGCGGGCCAGGCTCGAGCGACCGCGCGCGAGCGCTTCTGCGAGAGCGCCTCCGCCGCCGCCAGGAGGCGCGAGCGGTCGAATCCCTCGGGCGCGCGCCCGTTCCCGAGCAGCGCCGAGAGGAGCGCCGACTGCTCGGCGCGGATCTTCTCCCGCGAGGCGGTCTCAGGCACGCGCGAGCCTCCTCTCGTGCAGGGAAGAGCGCCGCGCGGCGCCGCGCGCGAGGGCGAGCGCGATCGCCGAGAGCTCGGCCTGGACCTCCGCGTCCCCGGGGAAGCGGTCGTCGCGCTCGAGGAGAGCTCCCGGAAGGTCGCAGCGCGAGGCCAGCTCCTCGAGAAGCTCGAGCGCTTCTCCCGGGACCGCGTGCGCGTGCGTGTCGTGGTAGAGGCCGCCGCGCTCGACTCCTCCCGCGACGTGGGCGTAAGCGACGCGCTCGAGCGGGAGGCGCTCGAGGAAGCGGATCGGGTCCCAGCCCAGGTTCCTCGCGTTCGCGTGGAGGTTCGAGACGTCCACGAGGAGGAGGAGGTCGGCGCGCTCCGCCGCTTCGGCCAGAAAAGTCGCCTCGTCCATCTCGGGCCGCGGCCACTCGAACAGCGTCGCTATGTTCTCGAGCGCGAGCGGGACCGGGAGCTCGTCTCTCGCGACCTTCGCGTTCTCGACGAGGAGGAGGAGCGCCTCGCGCGTCCGCGGGAGAGGGAGGAGGTGGCCGGACTCGCGGCCGTCCGCTCTCACGAAGGCGGCGTGCTCGCTCACGAGAGGAGCCGAGAGCCTCTCCGCGAGGCGCGAGAGCCGTCGCACGCGCGCGAGGTCGACGGGCTCCGCTCCCCCGAGCGAGAGCTCGACGCCGTGGACGACGGCCGCGACGCCGCGGGCTCGGAGCTCCTCGAGAGCCTCCGGGAAAGGCCCGCGAGGGTCCTGGCACTCGGCCACGACCTCGATGAATCCGAGGTTTTCTCTCCTGGAGATCGGAAGAGCGAGCTCCGCTCGCCAGCCGATCCCGAGCCCGAGGCGCGCGACTCTCATGACCCGCAACCTCCGCAGCCGCCGCCGCAGCCGCCGCCGCAGCCTCCTCCGCCGCACGAGCTCCCGCCGCACGAACCGCACGACGAGTGCCCGGGAGGCGGCGTCATGGCCGTCCTCAGGTCGGCGAGGAGCGGGCCCGCGAGGACTCCCGTGCCGAACAGGCCGAGCGCGAGCGCCACGTCGGCGCTCGCGAGCGAGTCCGAGCGCAGCGTCACGGCGTTCTTCAACGCCGCGTTCTTCCGCGAGAGGGAAGCGAGGGCCTGATCGCCCCGCCTCGTGCGGAAGGGCCGGTTGAACGCGAGCCAGATCGCGAAGACGGCGACGCCGATGCACATGAAGGCCATGACGCCCACGGGGCGGAAGCGCGAGACCCCGACCGCGAGCTTGATCGCCCCGAGAACGAGGACGCCCACGACCAGGAGGACGGGCGCCCACCCGGAGGCCCACGAGTCCTCCCGCTTGAGCGTGAGCCCGAAGCGCTCGAGGCGGGCCTGGAGGAAGGCCGCGGTCCCTGGCGCAAGCCCGCGCACGTCTCCCACGAGCTGGCCGGTCGGGCCCGTGCACGTGAGAACGCGGTTCTCGAGCTCGTGGAGGTCCTTCCCCGGCTTCCCGGCGGGCTCCAGGCGGCGCGTCGT
>JACQDU010000543.1 GCA_016200955.1 bacterium | reverse complement strand
TCTCGAGCTCGCGCGCGCACGCGAGCGCGTCGTCTCTCCTTCCAGAAAGAAGAAGAGCTCGCCCGAGCGCGCCGCGCGCGATGGGAGAGAGCAGCGCTCTCTTCTCGTAGATCGACGCCAGCTCGACGATCGGCGCTCTCCCGACGAGCGCGAGAGCGAGCGCGAGCGCCGGTCGGTCCTCCGGCGGCGCGCGCGAGAGCTCGCGCGAGGCCGCGGCCGCTCCTCGCTCGAGCGAGCTCGAGACGAGCCACGTACCCGAGTGGAGCGCGGCGATCGAAAGGCCCTCGAGCGCCGCGGCCGTCGAGCTCCCGGGCCACGCCCCGTCCCCTCGCTGGAGCTCCACGAGAGCGAGCGCTGCTCGCTCGCCCGTCCCGGGAGCGAGCTCGAGCGCGGCACCGCACGCCGACGAGAGCGGCGCGAGCGCGACGAGCGCGAGCCTCGCAGCCTCCGCTTCGACGCGCTCCTTTCCGCGTCCAGACGGCTCGCCTCGCGCCGCGAGCGCCTCGAGCGCGTCGCGGGCGGCCGCCGCCGTCGAGGGCGCGAGCACGATCTCGGCGCGGACGGCATCGGGCGCCGTCGCGTCGTCCGCCGTCGGCTCGATGACGACCGGCGCTCCCGCGAGGGAGCCGGCGATCGTCTTCTCGCGCGGCGCTCCGTGGCCGAGGACGATCGCGTCCGCGCGCCCACGCGCGCGGGAGCGCGCGCCTTCCGCGAAGACTTCGAGCGAGGCCGCTCCCTGGGCGGGCGCTCTCGCATTCCAGGTGAGACGGGCCGTCGCGCCCGCGCGGGCCGCGATCCACGCCGAGCCGGGCTCGGCCTCGTGGCCCTCCGCGAGCTTCGCTCCCTCGATGCGAGGAGTCCCGTCGAGGGCGAGGCCGCGGGCGGTCCACGAGACCTTCACGTCCTCGCCCTCCCCGGTCACGCGCGAGGCCGCGATCCTGGCGCTCACGCGTCCCTCGTCTCCCACGACGATTCGCTCCGGGAGCGAGACGCCGACCTCGAGCTCGGGCTGGACGCGGACTTCCTCCTCCGAGAGCGAGAGGGAGCCGCCCGCGACCGCGGCGAGCGCGACGCGCATCCGCGCTCGTCCGCACGGAGGAGCGAAGGGGAGCGTCTCGAGCGCGGCGCTCCCCGTGGCGTCGGCGCTCGCCTTGACCGCGAAGAGGCCCGGAGGAGCCGGCCTCGCGAGAGACCGCGCGGCGTTCACGAGCGCGGGGTCGTCTTCTCCCGGCGCTTCCTCGACCGACTCGTCGTGCACCGGAGCGATCGGGAGCGAGCCCGCGAAGACCCCGTGGGAGCGCGGCGCGGTCGCGTGCGCGCGCGAGGTCTCTCCCAGGAGCTCCTCGAGCCTCGCATCGGCCGTCGAGAGCCGGAGCGCCGCCGGCAACGGAGCCCGCTCTCTCGCGGAGAGCGTGCGCGCCGTGAGCGAGAAGGGCTCGTCGGCGCCGAGCACGGCCTTCTCGAGCTGGCTCTCGAGGAGGAACGACTCGCTCCGCGAGACCGGGAGATGGATCCGGGTCTCGAGGAGACGGCCCGCGATCACCGAGGAGACCGAGAGCTCCGCTCCCGGCACGTCGGTCTCGTCGAGCGGAACTTCCACGACGAGAACGCCCGAGCGGAACGGGAGCACGCGCGCCAAGCGGATCGCGTCGCGCTCCCTCGTCACGAGCGCGTCGCCCGACGGGGCGGGGAAGCGCACGAAGACGCGCGCGCTCTCGCCCGGGCGGGAGCGGGGGCGCGCGGTGCGGACGCGGATCGCGGGCTCCGGCTCTCCCGCGTAGCTCTCGTCGAGCACGTGGATCGTCCGCGTCGCGCGGGCGACGCTGCCGCGCGCGTCGCGCGCCTCCATGTCGATCGTGAACCGGCCGGTCTCGTCGAGAGGCAGCGGCAGGTCGATCCCGCCGTCGGCCCGCGTGCGCTCCTCTCGCTCGATCAGCTTCCGCGAGACGCCGTCTCTCACGAGCGTCGCGCTCAGGAGGACGGCCACGCCGCGGGCCGCGCTCCCGTCCTGGTTCTTCACCGAGAGCGAGAGGCTCACGCGATCCCTCGGCGCGACGACCTCGGGAACGAGAGCCGGCTCGATCCGGAGCAAGGAAGCGAGCGTGCGGAAAGGAACGGCGTCGGACTCGAGTCGGCCCGCCGGATCGCGGAGGCGCGCCTCGAAGACGAGCTCGCGCCCGGTGCTCGCCGGCGGGAGAGGCGCCTCGATCCGCGCCTCGGCGTCGGCGTCGAGGAGAGCCGTGCCCCGCGCGATCTCCGCGCCCCCGCCGCGCGGGCGGATCGTCCACTCCGCCTGGCCGCCCGCGAGTGGCACTCCCTCGACGAGAGCCGCGCGGACGTGCGCGACGAAGGGCGTTCCGGGCGCCACGAACGCGAGAGAGTCCGTGATCTCGAAGGCGAACGCGCGCGTCCGCGGGGCGAGGACACGGAAGGCCGCGCTGCCGCCTCGCGCGGCGAGCCTCGCTCTCCCCTCGAGAGCGGCGAGAGGGATCGGGAACGAGACCTCTCCCAGACCCGAGGTGTCGAGCGCGAGGTAGCTCGCGATGAGGGGCTCGCCGCGCGCGTCCTCGAGCACGACCCTGTGTCGCGAGGAGGGAACGGGCGAGAAGGCGAGCGCGCGCACGTCCTCTCCCGGGCGCACGAGCGGGCGGTCCACGAGGAGCGTGAGCGGCGGAGCGCCGGGCGCGGGCGCGCGCGCCGCGAGTCCGTTCAAGGGAAGCCGCGCGAGCGTGCCCTCGCTCCAGGCGAGGAGCTCTCCTTCTCCCAGGGAGTCGAAGCGAAGGACGCCTCTCTCGTCGGCGGTCCCGAGCGTGCGAACGGCGGGGCCCTCGAGCACGTCGAGCGCGGCGCCCCCTCGGGGAGAGCCGTCCTGCCCGGCGACGAAGACGAGACCCCCTCGCGACGCGAGCTTCACGAGAGGAACGTGACGGGAGACGACGACGGTCGCCCTCGCGGGAGCGAGCGCCACGGAGGCGGCGACGAGGTAGATCCCGGGTGCCGCGGCGCGCGGGAGCGGGAGCCGCCGCTCGAAGCGGCCGTTCGCCTCGATCGTCTCGTTCCACGCGTCCACGCGCGCGAGCGCGTCGGGCGAGGGCCGGCGCAGGTGCGCCTCGAGGCCACGCTCGGGCGAGGCGAGGAGCTCGGCCCTCAGCTTCTCGGAGTCCACGCGGTAGAGCGCCCACTCGACGGGGAGCTTCGCCTGGGCGCTCCCGACGAGGGAGACGGCCGCCTCGCCCGGCGCCGAGACGAGCGGCGCCTCGAGCGCCACGTCGAGCCCGCGCAGCGAGCGAACGAGCTTCGCCGCCTCGGTCTCGACGCGCTCCTCGCGCGGCTCTCCGAGCACGAAGCGCAGGTCGTCGAGCGCGTCCTCGCGCTCGCCCAGCCGCGCGAGCGCGATCGCGCGGAGGAGGCGAAGGCGCGCTCGCGTCGCTCCGTCCGGCGCCGCGCGGACGCTCGCGTTGAGCTCGTCCAAGGCGCGCCCGGGGTCGCGGTCGATCGCTCTCCGGAAGTGCGCCTCGTCGAGCGGCTCCTGGGCTCGAGCTCCGCCGCGAGCGGCGAGGAGCGCGGTGAGGAGGAGGGCCAACAGCGGGAGCCACTTCGTCGAGCGTCTCGCCGGCTTTTCGGTCTTCACGAGGGAGGGATCCTCGGGCGCGCTCGAGTGAATCCTACCGCCCGGCGACGAACGCGCGAGGGTTCGTTGCGATGTGGGTGCCGGTGGGATGGCGTGCGTTTCGCGGAGGGAAAGGAGGGTTGCAACGTGCAAGGACGGCGAGCGGCTCCGGGTCCCGGGACCGGAGCGCTACGCAACGAGTCACGCCACAGGAGGTCGCCCCCTGCGATGTGCTCTCCACGTCCCAAGCTCTGGCCTTCCCTTTCGGGTGAGGCGGGCTCGGCGGACGGATGACCCGAGCGGTCGTTATAGGGTCTCATGGGGCGGAGATCGAGAAACTCTCACTCCGCCGGCCTTCGACCAACATTTCAGGTTCGACGACCGCCCGGGATCACCCGCCGCCTTGCCCTTACGGCTCAGCTGGGTCCCGCCGCTAGCAGGCGGGAGCTGATCGTCGGGAAGCACTCTTGCACGAGGCCGGCCACTCGTAACCCGAGCACCCGGGTCGACCGTTCGTTTCAAGATCCCGATTCTGGGTTTCTTTCCCGTGCGAAAGGCGCACGCCTCCGAGGCTCACTCGAGCACCTGCGCGTCGGCGAGCTTCACGTCGTCGCCCGGCCGGGCGAGCGCGAACTGAAAGCCCTTCGCGAGCGAGAGCGCCGCGCTTGCCCCGTCGCGCCGGAGCGCGACGAACCCGACCTGCCGCGCGTGTTTCCCGGGGACGCGGGGAGGATTCGCGCGGATCCGGCGGAGGACCTCGCGGATCGCCTCGGCCGGCTCGAGGCCGCGGCGCATACCCTCGACGACCTGGAAGCTCCCGGCGACGCGGAGGACTTCCTCGCCGATGCCCGTCGCGGAGGCGCCGCCGATCTTGCCGTCGCAGTAGAGGCCGGCGCCGACGATCGGCGAGTCGCCGACGCGGCCGGGAAGCTTCCACGCGAGGCCGCTCGTCGAGCACGCGGCCGCGAGCTCGCCTTTCGAGTCGATCGCGACCATGCCGACGGTGTCGTGCCCGCGCGACTCGCTCTTGAGGTCCTTCTTCTTGTCGCGCTCCGCGCGCCAGTACTCCCACGCCTTCTTCGAGCGCTCCGTCAGCAGGTCTTCTTCCTGGAAGCCCTTCGCGAGCGCGAACGCGCGCGCGCCCTCGCCCACGAGGAGCACGTGAGGCGTGTCGTCGAGCACGTGGCGCGCGACGGCGATCGGGTTCCTGATCCGCTTGAGGCCCGCGACGGCGCCGACCGCGAGGTCGGCTCCTCGCATGATCGCGGCGTCGAGCTCGACCTCGCCCTCCGCGTTCGGGAGGCCGCCTTTCCCGACGCTGTCCACGAGCGGGTCGTCCTCGCAGACCATGACTCCCTGCTCGAGAGCGTCGAGGGCGGACCTCCCCGAGGCGAGGAGCAGGGCCGCTTTCTTGCTCGCGGCGACGCCGTGCGCCCACGTCGCGATCACGGCCCAGCCCTTGGAAGGAGGCTCCTCCGCGCGCGCCGTCCGGCCACGCGGCGTGAAGGCCGCGGCGCCGACGCCCGCGCCCAGGACCCGGAGAAAGCCTCGCCGGTCGAGCTCGGCTCCCATGTGTTCTCCTCCCGGTTTCGCCCGCGAGATCACGACTTCTTGAGAGCGGCGATCTCGTATTCCTTCGCGTCGAGCCCGAGGCTCCGTACGAGCGGGAGCACCTCGCGGCGCCAGATCCCCTCGAGCCGCGGGAGGTCGAGCCCGGCGTCCATGAGGAGGCCGTGTCCGAGCCGCGCGTGCGGCCCTCGCGCGGCCTCGAGCTTCGCGTTCAGGTCTCGGAGGAGGTCCGCGGTCCACTCGAGCGCCGAGCGCGAGCGCGCGAAGAAGCGGCGCACGGC